>CANHVX010000049.1 GCA_947464215.1 Pseudomonadaceae bacterium
GGCACATTTTTCTCATGGCCGATGTCTTGCAGCATTTTCAGCACGGCTTCATTGGCGCCGCCATGGAGGGGGCCCCACAGGGTGGCCACACCAGCGGCAATGCACGCAAAGGGGTTGGCGCCGCTGCTGCCGGCCAGGCGCACGGTGCTGGTGCTGGCATTTTGTTCATGGTCGGCATGGAGCGTAAAGATGCGGTCCATCGCCTGTTCCACCACGGGGTTTACTTCATAATCCTTGGTGGGCACGGCAAACATCATGCGCAGAAAATTCCCCGCATAGCTCAAGTTGTTGTCGGGGTACATAAAGGGCTGCCCCACGCTGTATTTGTAGGCCATGGCAGTCAGCGTCGGCATTTTGGCAATCAGCCGGTAGGCGGTTACTTCGCGGTGGCGCGGGTTATGGATATCCGTGCTGTCGTGGTAAAAGCTCGCCAAAGCACCCGTCACGCCGCACAGAATGCTCATCGGGTGCGCATCGGGGCGGAAGCCATGGTAGAACGTCGCCACCTGTTCATGCACCATGGTGTGGTCCATCACGGTATTTTCAAATTTTTCAAGCTCGGTGCGGTTGGGCAGTTCACCAAACAGCAACAGGTAGCACACTTCCAGGTAGCTGCAATGTTCCGCAAGCTGTTCAATGGGGTAACCGCGATGCATCAGCTCGCCTTTGTCACCATCGATGTAGGTAATGCCGCTCTGGCACGCCGCTGTGCTCATAAAGCCCGGGTCGTAGGTGAACACGCCATTGTTTTTATAGAGCGCGCGCACATCAGCCACCTGCGGCCCCACGGTGCCTTTCAGCAGGGGGAGCGTCACCGTCACGGTGTCAGGTCCGCCGCCTTGCACGGTAGAACCACCGTTGTTGCTTCCGCCAGCGCTGGCACTTTTACTATTGAGCTTAACCACATTGGCCATAGCAACGGCTTTCTTGTTTTTGTGTTACACACCAACCTAGGTGCACTGCAACATCAGGTCAAGCCCCTGCCCACAACTTGGTCATATCCCATCACGCGCCGCGCTCTTCACGCCACACGCTTTAGGTCAGACGCACACCTTCCATATTCCGTAAATTCGCCAGCAGCGGCGTGCTTACGCCCACACGCTTGGGCAAGCGCAGGGTGGCTTCCCCTTGGGGGCTTGGCAGTTTTAGCTTTACCAACGTCATACCTTTGGCTGCATCCTGCAACAGCTGTTGCAGGGCCGGCAATGCAGAGGGGTTGTCGACACAAATCACCAGCTCAGGCCGCTCGGCAAGGGTGGCCTCAAGGGGAACAATACTTTCCGCATTCACCCGCAAACGCTCGCCGTCTTGGGCCACTTTTATAGTGAACACAAACGGCCTGTTCAGCTGCTCATGCAACAGGGCATTGGCGGCATACGCTTCGGGGAAGAGCACAATCTCCCCCTGCCCCGAACTGTCCGAAACCGTCAGCACGCCCATGCGGTTGCCGCTTTTGGTTTTCACCTCACGTATGGCATGGATAATCGCCACCACACGGCACACGCCCCCCCCGTTCAGGGCAAAGTCGGCAATCTCCGCCATGGGTTTTAGGCTGCCCATGCGGGCCAGGTCGGCGGCAAACGCGTCAAGCGGGTGGCTGGAAAGATAAAACCCCACCGCCTCCGCTTCATGTTGAAGTTTCTCCAAATAGGCCCACGGCGCCACAGTTTTGCAGCTGGCTTTGTAGGGGGCGGCATCCACACCGTCATCGCCGCCGCCAAACAGGCTGGTCTGGCCGCTGGTGCGGGTGTCATCGGCGGCTTGGGCAAAGGCCAGCAGCGGGTCAAGGTTGGCCACAATAAACGCGCGGTTGGGGTCCAGGGCATCCAAGGCACCGGCCTTGGCCAGCACTTCCAATTGGCGGCGGTTCATCACCTGCGGCCCCAAACGTTCCAGCAGGTTCCATATGTCGGTGTAGGGCCCTTTGGCGTCACGCTCGGCCACCAGCCGCCGCATGGCATCTTCCCCGGCGCCTTTTAACGCGGAAAGGGCATGGCGTATCGCCGCCCCCTGCTCCGTGGCTTCCACCACAAACATCACGCCGCTGCGGTTCACACACGGCGCCAAAAGGGGCATTGGCGCACCCACACCACCGGCCTGCATGTCGGCCTTGTATTTGAACAGTTTGTCTTGGTTACCCCGGTCATAGGTCATGGTGGCGGCCATAAATTCAGCCGGATAATGCGCCTTCAAATACGCGGTCTGGAAGGAAATCAGCGCATACGCAATGGTGTGGGCTTTGTTGAAGCCATACTCGGCAAACCCTGCCATCAAATCAAAAATCGCCGAAGATTCGGTGTCTGCAATGCTGTGCAAGGTCGCGGCCCCGGCCATAAATTTGGCGCGCTCTTTGGCCATTTCTTCGGGCTTCTTTTTCCCCATCGCGCGGCGGAGCATATCCGCGCCACCCAAAGTATAACCCGCCATATCACGGGCCATCTGCATAATCTGCTCTTGGTAAACGGGCACGCCATAGGTCACTTCCAGCGCGGGCTTCAAAATGGGGTGCGGATATTTCGCCTCCGCCTTGCCCAGTTTGCAGTTCACATAGTCGTCCACCATCCCCGTGCCCAAGGGCCCCGGCCGATACAGCGCCAAAATCGCCGAAAGCGATTCCATATCATCGGCCTGCATTTTTTTCGTCAGCTCCGTAATCCCGCTGCCTTCAATCTGGAACACCCCCAGCGTGTGCCCATGCTTGAGCATGGTAAAGGTGGGGGCATCATCCAGCGGCGCGCGCATCACGTCAAAGTTGGGGTCATGGGCGGCGCGCACCATGTCTTCGGCCATACGTATCACCGAGAGGGTCTTTAACCCCAAAAAGTCAAATTTCACCAACCCCGCATATTCCGCATCGCTCATCGCCAGTTGGGTTACGGGCATGGGGCTGCGGGGGTCCACATACAGGCCGCATACGGTGGCAATGGGGCGGTCGGCAATAATCACACCCGCCGCGTGGGTGCTGGCGTGGCGGTAACAGCCTTCCAGTTTCAGGGCGGTGTCCACCAGGCGGCGCACGTCGTCTTCGGCGTCATAGCGGGCGCGCAAACGCTCATCTTGGGCCAACACATCGGCAATGGGCGGCGGGTTGGCTCCTTCAGGGATAAGCGCCGCAACCTGCCCCACAAATCCATACCCAAGGCCCAGCACACGGCCCACGTCGCGCAAGCAGGCACGGGCTTTCAGGGTTCCAAAGGTTATGATGTGCGCCACACGGTCGGCCCCATAACGTTCGCGGACGTAGGCAATCACTTCATCGCGGCGGTCTTGGCAGAAGTCCACGTCAAAGTCGGGCAGGCTCACCCGCTCGGGGTTCAAGAAACGCTCAAAATAAAGCTCCCAGCGCATGGGGTCCAGGTCCGTAATCTGCAAAGACCACGCCACCAAACTCCCCGCCCCGCTCCCACGCCCAGGCCCCACGGGTATGCCTTGGCGCTTCGCCCAGCGGATAAAATCCGACGTGATGAGGAAGTATCCCTCAAACCCCATCGAGATGATGATACCCAGTTCATAGTCCAATTGTTTGTCATAACGCGCACGGGCGGCCGCGCGGGCGGCCTCATCCGCACAATGGGGGTAAACATCGGTTTCAAGGCGCATCGCCAAACCTTTAGCGGCCTCTTCGCGTATCACCTCCACCACCGGCATATCGGGGCCGGCGCTGCCGCCAAATTCCCATGTCGGCATATACATCTGCTTCACATGCACAGCGCTCAACAAAAACGCACACCGCGTGGCAATTTCCACCGTGTTGGCTAATGCCGAAGGGATATCGGCAAACGCCGCCACCATATCCTCCTCCGTGCGCAGATGTTGCCGCGGGCTAAAGCGCGGGCGGTTGGGGTCATCCATGGTGCTGCTCTCACCGATGGCGGCGAGCACCTCGGCAGCGTTCACATCCTCGGGTTTTAAAAAACGGGTATCGTTGGTGGCAACCAACGCGGCAACGGTTGCCGCGGCGTACCCCCGCAGAGCCTCTTCCAGCACCTTGTCGTGCCGCCCTTGGGGGCTATCGGCGGGCCACCCGTGGCGCTCCAGCTGCACGTAAAAACGGTCACCAAATCCGTGCCTTAGCGGGTCCAAAAACGCCTCAAGGCGCCCGTCCTGCACCCCCAGCGCCGCCCACCCCACTTGGCGTTGGCGGAAGGGCCCTGAAAGCACAATAAGCCCTTCATTCAATTCAACAACGCGGGCCAATTCCACGGCAGCATCGTCGTCGCCCAACTTGCGCATTTGGCTTTCGCTCACCAGCCGGGCAAGGCTTGCCCAACCCGTTGCATTTTTTACCAAAAGGGTCAGAAACCCAATCTGCCGCGCCCCCAATTGGCCATCCATCGGCGGCGCCAAAACCGGCAATTCCACGCCCAAAATCGGCTGTATTCCGGCACTTGCCACATATTTCCCCAGCTCGGCCGCACTGAATAAATTCCCAACTTCCGTCACACCCACGGCCGGAAAATTCTTCGCAGCCAAGGCCTTACCCAGTTTTTTCACCGGCATGGTGCCACCCAACAGGGTAAAACTGCTTTTTACGGTCAGGGGGATATACCGAGGTGCCACCTCAAAACATTACAAGCATTTCCGCCCAAAAACAACCGCACGCAACCCATCGCTGCGGCGGCAAAGGCTTTATTTTTGCAGCCGTCCGTCGTGCATGGTCAGGGTGCGGTGGCAGCGTTTGGCCAGTGCACTGTTGTGGGTCACAATCAGCATGGCCAGCTGCTCTTTTTCAAGCAATTCAAACAACATATCGGCCACATCATCGGCCGTATGCGGGTCCAGGTTCCCGGTGGGTTCATCGGCCAATAACAGCTTGGGTTTGTTCATCAAAGCGCGCGCAATGGCCACCCGTTGCTGCTCTCCACCCGAAAGCTGGCTTGGGTAATGCGTGGCCCGCGCCGCCAAACCCACCGAATCCAAAAGGTATTTTGCACGTTCATGCATAGCGTGGGGGGTAAGTGTGCGCGCAATCAGCGCGGGCATCATCACGTTTTCCAGCGCCGTGAATTCGCGCAACAAGTGGTGGAACTGGTAAACAAACCCGCAGGTTGTATTGCGGAGAGCCGCCAGGGCATCATCATGCAACGCGGCCACATCGTTGCCCTCCACACGCACCGTGCCCGCATTGGGGCGGTCAAGCAGGCCTGCTACGTGCAAAAGCGTGCTTTTGCCGCTGCCACTGGGCCCCACAATAGCCACCGCCTCCCCCGCATTCAGCACCAAATCAGCACCATGCAGAACCACCGTCTCAGCCTCACCCTGGCCATACGCACGGCGTATCCCCTCCAAGGCCAGCAAAGGCGCCCCGTTAATTGCGTGTGTTATCTTCGGCTTAGCCACGGCGCAGCAGCTCCACAGGGTTAAATTGGCTGGCGCGCCAGGCGGGGTAAAGGCTCGCCAATACCGTTAAAATCAAGGCCATCAGCAGCACGGCGCCAAGGTCAAGCGGGCTTAATTTGCTGGGCAATTCGCTTAAAAAATACACATCGCGGGGGAACAGGTCGACACCAAATACCACGCGGATACCATTCACCACCGCCGTCATATTGAAGATGACAAGCATCCCAAGCCCAGCGCCCGCAGCGGTGCCAAGGCCTCCCAACAGCATACCGTTGTAAAAGAAAATCCGCTGGATACTCCGCTGCGTCGCTCCCATGGTGCGCAGAATGGCAATATCGGCCAGCTTGTCATTCACCAGCATCATTTGCCCGGTGATGATATTAAACGCCGCCACCAGCACAATGAGGGAAAGGATGATGAACATCGTCAACCGCTCCACCTGAAGGGCGCGGAAGAACTCGCCATTGGTCGTTTGCCAGGTGGTCAGGCCAATGTCGGGCGCATCGGCAAATTCTTGCGCGGTGCGGAAGATAAGGGGCGCCAAGGCGTCAATCTCCTGGGGGTTTTTTACGCGTATTTCCAGCGCGTCCACCGTGTCGCCACGGCGGAAGAAGTCTTGGGCATCGGCAAGGTTAGCAATCACCAACATGTTATCAAATTGCACCATCCCAAGCGCAAAGGTGGCTTCCACATCAAATGGCAACGCGCGGGGGATAAACCCAAACGGCGTGCGGGCACCTTCGGGGGCCAGCAGCGTCACGGCGCTGCCTGGCAATGCGCCCACATTGGCGGCCAGGCCAACCCCCATCAAAACATGGCCTTGGGCAATGGTGGAAGATGCGGGTGCACCAAGGCCCCCATTGTGCACGGCATCCACCACCATGGGGGGCAGGGTTGCCAGGCCGCGCATGTAGGCACCGGTGGCTTTGCCATCGGCGGTCACCAACACTTGGCCACCCACATAGGGCACCACATTGTCCATGCCGGGCAAGGCCATCAGTTTGGCGGCAAGGGCTTCGGCCTTGGCCGTTTCAAGGCCCGCAATCTCTAATGTGGCATGCCCGGCCACACCCAAAATACGGTTCATAAGCTCGGCGCGGAAACCACTCATCACCGCCAGCACAATCAGCAGCGCCGCCACCCCAAGGGCAATCCCCAGCACCGAGAACGCCGTTACCACACGGGTAAACCCACGCCGGCTACCCAAGTAGCGCCGAACAATCAAAGCGGTAAACGCAGCCATGGCCACCTTCCTAACACAGGGTTGACTTTTCCGCCAACGCCTCCTAGACAACATTCAAGCAGAAATACACTATCTTGCCGTTTTCCAAGGGGTTTTTCATGGAAATATTCCAAATTGACCAACCGGTCCTGCTGGCCACCACACGCGGCCTCCGGCTCGAGACCCACAAACACAGCGCGCGCCAAAACCTCATGTCACAACCCGGTGTGGTCAAATATCTCTACACCTGCTCACGTGGCGTCCAGCGTGCTCACGTCTTTTGGCAATGGGGAGGCGAAACCTACGCCATCAACGTGCCCATCAGCACACTCACACCTATCGCGTAAAAAGGCGCCCCTTGGGGCGCTTTTTTGTTTATAGCCTTAGCGGGTAAAAGGCAATTCCCCCTCCGCCAACACACTCTTGTCACCGGTGGCACGGTTCTTCCATTCCACACGGCCTTCGGCGGCGCC
>CANHVX010000050.1 GCA_947464215.1 Pseudomonadaceae bacterium
GCGTGACGGGTGCTTTGGCGAGCTTTTACCACGACAGCACGGATATCCATAACCCGCGCCACCGCGAAGTAACCGCCTACCGGCTGATTGCCAAAATGCCGACGCTGACCGCCATGGCCTACAAATACAGCGTGGGGCAGCCGTTTATGTACCCCGACAACAACTTGAGCTATGCGGGGAACTTTCTGCGCATGATGTTTGCTGTGCCCACCAAGGATTATGAAGTAAACCCCGTGGTGGAACAGGCGATGGACCGCATCTTTACGCTCCATGCCGACCACGAACAAAATGCCAGCACCAGCACGGTGCGCTTGGCCGGCAGCAGCGGCGCCAACCCCTTTGCGTGCATCGCCGCAGGTGTGGCCACCCTGTGGGGCCCCCTCCATGGCGGCGCCAATGAAGCCGTGCTGAAAATGCTGCAAGACATCGGCCATGAGAAAAATGTGCCCGCCTTCATTGCCAAAGTAAAAGATAAGCTGAGTGAAACCAAGCTGATGGGGTTTGGCCATCGGGTGTATAAGAACTATGACCCGCGCGCCAAAATTATGCGCGAAACCTGCCATGCCGTGCTGAAAGAGCTGAATGTAAAAGACCCGGCTTTGGATGTGGCCATGCAGCTGGAAGCCGCCGCGCTCTCGGACCCCTATTTTGTGGAGCGCAAGCTTTACCCCAATGTGGACTTCTACTCGGGGATTATCCTGCGCGCGATTGGCATCCCCACGCCCATGTTTACCTGCCTGTTTGCGCTGGCCCGCACCACCGGATGGATTGCCCACTGGATGGAAATGATTGGCGAACCTGACCAGAAAATCGGCCGCCCGCGCCAGCTTTACACTGGCCCCACCCGCCGCGATGTGCCGAATTTGGCCAAGCGCTAGGGATTATGGTGACTGAAAAGCCCCCGTTTGGGGGCTTTTGGGTGTTTAGGAGGCCTCTTAGGCGCCGAAGTGGGCGGAGGCTTGGTGCCAGTTGAGGACGTTCCAGAAGGCCTTGAGGTAATCGGCCCGGCGGTTTTGGTAGTGGAGGTAGTAGGCGTGCTCCCAGACATCGTTGCCAAGAATGGGCGTGCCTTTGACGGGTGCGCTGTCCATGAGTGGGTTATCTTGGTTGGGTGTGCTGGTGATGACCAGTTTGCCCTCGGGCGTTTTGACCAGCCAGACCCAGCCGCTACCAAAGCGGGCGAGGCCCTCTTTCTCGAAAGCTTTCTTGAAGGCTTCGAGGCTGCCGAAGGTGCTGGCGATGGCATCTGACAGGGCGGCCGACGGCGTGGTGGGGGTGGGGCTGAGGAGATTCCAGAAAAAGGAATGGTTCCAGTGGCCGCCCGCGTTGTTGCGCACCACAGGGGCGTGCTGGGATATGGTGGCCAGCAAGTCTTCCAACGATTGGCCTTGCAGGGCCGGAGTGGCGGCCACCGCATTGTTGAGGTTGGTGATGTAGGCCTGATGGTGTTTGCCGTGGTGGATTTCCATGGTTTTGGCGTCGATGTGTGGTTCCAGCGCGGCGGGGGCAAAGGGAATGGCGGGGAGGGTGAATGACATGATGTGAGGCTCCTGTTTCAGGGTTACACATACCATATTACGCGCCTTGCGGCAGCAAAAAACGGGCCCCGTGCGGGGGGCCCGTGAGGCGCTTGAAGAGGGAAGGTTTGCTAGGCGCGCAGGATATCTTGTGTGCGTAGCACGCCTTTTGTTTCGGGCTGGAGAATTACCCCCATCACCGTGCGCACCTGGCGGTGCGGCGAGCGATAGGTGGGCAGGTTATCCTCCATAAAGTTTTCGAGCATGGGCAGCAGAAGTATATCGCGTTGGCCGGTGGAGGGGTTGGCTTCGATAGCTTTGCAGCGCTCGCAGGCATCGACCACCACAAACGGCTGGTTGCCGATATGAATGCGCCGGTTGCCGGGGTGGCGGTTGACCCATGCCAGTTCGGCAAAGGGTTCCAGCCCCGACACCCAGAGGTTCATACGGAAGCGGCGTGGGTCGATATCGGCATTGGCCCATTCTTGGAGGCGTTCCACGGTGGCGAGATTGAGCAGCGTGACTGTGGGGCCTTTTGTGTCGGTGAGGTTGAACGCACCGTGCGTGTGCACCTCGGTGCCCACGGTGACAGGGATATCGGCCGTGGGGGTGGAGTGGGCCAGCGGCGCCAGGTGCGGGGTGTTCATGCTGACATAAAACTGCCCCTTGGGTGCCCAGGCCGTGGGTTGGCCCGCCTTTTTGGCAAACGCCCGTTGGCGGTCTCCGACCACGCCGACCAGCGGGTCTATGGTGAGTGTTGGCTCGGCCTTACCGGCCAGGCCCTTGGTGGGAAAGCGGAAAAGCTGGGAGATGTGTGCCTGCATGGGGACCCCCTTTGGGCAAGCGGTTGCGGTGCCTACCTTTTAGGGGGATTGGCCGTGCTTGGCAAGGGCTAGGCCGCGCGGTTGGGCTTGAGCAGGGGAGCCAAAAACTGCCCGGTAAAGCTGCCCTTCACCTTGGCCACGGCCTCGGGCGTGCCCTCGGCCACCAATTGGCCGCCGCCGCTGCCGCCTTCGGGGCCGATATCGATCACCCAATCGGCGGTTTTTATCACGTCGAGATTGTGTTCGATAATAATCATCGTGTTGCCGGCATCGACCAGTTTGTGGAGGGTTTTTAACAGCTGGTCGATATCGGCAAAGTGCAGGCCCGTGGTGGGTTCATCGAGAATATACAGCGTGCGGCCGGTGGCGATTTTGGCCAGCTCCTTCGCCAGCTTCACCCGTTGGGCCTCGCCGCCCGACAGCGTGGTGGCGCTTTGGCCCAGCTGGATGTAGCCCAAGCCCACATCCATGAGTGTTTTGATATGCTTGGCCAGGCGTGGGACGCCACTGAAAAAGGCGTAGGCCTCGGCGACGGTCATGCCCAGGACATCGGCGATGGATTTGCCCTTATAGAGCACCTCGAGCGTTTCGCGGTTGAAGCGTTTGCCCTTGCAGACCTCGCACGGCACATAGACATCGGGCAGGAACTGCATATCGACCTTGATGACGCCATCGCCTTCGCACGATTCACACCGGCCGCCCTTGACGTTGAAGCTAAACCGCCCCGGGCCGTAGCCGCGGGCTTTGCTTTCTGGCAGGGCGGCGAACCAATCGCGCACCGGCGCATAGATGCCCGTGTAGGTAGCAGGGTTGCTGCGGGGGGTGCGGCCGATGGGGGATTGGTCGATATTCACAAGTTTATCGATATGTTCGGTGCCGGTGATGGCGGTGTGCGGCGCGGCGTGCTCGCGGCTGCCATTCAGGCGTGCGGCGAGGGCGTTGTGGAGTGTATCCATCACCAGCGTGCTTTTGCCACTGCCGCTGACGCCCGTGACGCAAGTGAGCACGCCCAAGGGAAAGTTCACACTCAGATTTTGCAGGTTGTTGCCCGTGGCGCCGTTCACCCCCAGCGCGGGCCCTGCCGGCTTGCGGCGTTTGGCGGGCACGGGGATGGATTTGCGGCCGCTTAAGTAATCGCCGGTGAGGCTGCGTGGCGTGTTGCAAATGTCTTCCACCTTGCCTTGGGCTACGACCTCGCCGCCGTGAACCCCGGCGGCGGGGCCCATATCGACCACAAAATCGGCGAGGCGGATGGCGTCTTCGTCGTGTTCGACCACGAGCACGGTGTTGTCGAGATCGCGCAGGTGGGTGAGGGTTTCGAGCAGCCGCATGTTGTCGCGTTGGTGGAGGCCGATGCTGGGTTCATCGAGCACATACAACACCCCGGTGAGCCCGCTGCCGATTTGGGAGGCGAGGCGGATGCGCTGGCTTTCGCCGCCTGAAAGCGTGCCCGCCGTGCGTGAGAGGTTGAGATAGCTCAGCCCCACATGGGTGAGGAAGCCCAGGCGCGCCTTGATTTCGCGCAGGATGGGGGTGGCGATGGCCTCGGTGTTGCCGGTGAGGGTGGTTTGCAGAAATTCGGTGAATTCGAGTGCGTGGGTGAGGGGCATGGCGCAGAACTGATGGATGCTTTTGCTGCCGATTTTGACCGCTAAGGCGGCGGGATTCAGGCGGCTGCCCGCGCAGGTTTCGCACGGTTTGGCGGCGCGGTAGCGGTTGAGATCTTCCCGCGCGTAGGGGTTGGAGGATTCATCCCAGCGGCGCTTGAGGATATCGAGCACGCCATTGAACGGTTTTTGCGTTTGGAACTTGGCCTTGGTGCCTTCAAACACAAAGGGAATGGCCTCGGCGCCGCTGCCGTGGATGATGGTGTGGCGGATGGCTTCGGGCAGTTTGGCCCAGGGAGTGTCGAGGCTGAATTTATAATGACTGCTGAGGGCGCGGAGGTAATAAAGCCCGGTTTTGTTGATGGTGAAGCCGCGCGGGCCGTCTTTCTCGCGCCAGGGGTGAATGGCGCCTTGGTTGATGGTGAGGGAGGTATCGGGCACCACCAGTTCGGCCTCGAAATGGATGACCTCGCCCAGGCCATCGCAGCTTTGGCAGGCGCCAAAGGGGCTGTTGAAGCTGAATAAACGGGGTTCTAGCTGCGTGGCGTGGCCGCAAAGAGGGCAGCTGTGATGCTCGGAGAATAGTTGGGCTTCGCCGCCTTCGGCGCGTTTGACGAGGGCGAGGCCTTCGGCCAGTTTCAAGGCGGTTGATAGGCTATCGGCCAGGCGTTGGGTGAAGGTGCTCTCGGGTTTGACGATGAGGCGGTCTATCACCACGTTGATATCGTGCTTGATTTTTTTGTCGAGCTTGGGGGCCTCGGCGAGTTCGACCAGTTTGCCGTCGATTTCGGCGCGGGTGTAGCCCTGGGCTTGCCAAAGTTTGAACTCGGCCGCGTATTCGCCCTTGCGGCCACGCACCACAGGCGCCATGACCATGAGCTTGGTGCCCTCGGGCCAGGCTTGGACATTATCAACCATTTGCTGGATGGTTTGGGCGCTGATTTCTTGCTCGGGGTGGTTGGGGCAGTAGGCGGTGCCGGCGTTGGCATAGAGCAGGCGGAGGTAATCGTAAATCTCGGTGATGGTGCCTACCGTGCTGCGCGGGTTTTTGGAGGTGGTTTTCTGCTCGATGGCGATGGCGGGCGCGAGGCCTTCTATCCGCTCGACATCGGGTTTGGTGTTCATTTCCAGAAATTGGCGGGCATAGGCGCTTAACGATTCCACATAGCGGCGCTGGCCCTCGGCATAAATGGTGTCGAACGCCAGGCTGCTTTTGCCGCTGCCGCTGACGCCCGTAAGCACGGTAAGGGTGCGTTTGGGGATGTTGATACTGACGTTTTTGAGGTTGTGCTCGCGCGCGCCCTTCACCATAAGGTGCGTGATGGGCGTTGCCGCCTCGGGCAAGGCCGTGGGGCGGGCGGGCGATGATGCGGGCGGTTTTTTGGGCACGTGGAAATAAGCGCACGGAAATCAAATTTTGGCAAATGGTTTCTGTGCGTCTGCCGACAAACTTAGATAAAAAGCTTACATAATGCCTGTTTGTGACTGGCCAGCCGCCAAACCCGTGCTTATACTCTGCGGATGCGCCAATATGAGCTGATTGAAAAAATTAAAGCCTATAACCCCAAAGCGGATGTCGGGCTTATCAACCGTGCCTACGTTTACAGCATGAAAGCCCATGGCGGCCAACAACGCGCCAACGGCTTGCCCTATTTGGTGCACCCGCTGGCGGTTTCAAGTATCCTGGCCGACCTGAAGCTGGACGATGTGAGCATTGCCGTGGGCCTGCTTCATGACACGCTGGAAGACACGCTTTCCACCCACGATGAATTGCGCCAGCTGTTTGGCGATGACGTGGCCGAGCTGGTAGAAGGTGTAACCAAGCTTTCCAAAATTTCGTTTGAAGACAAAACGTTGGAACAAGCGGAAAACTTCCGCAAACTGTTGCTGGCGATGAGCAAGGACATTCGGGTTCTGCTGATTAAACTGGCCGACCGTTTGCACAACATGCGCACCATTGAAGCCAAACGCCCCGAAAGCCAGCGCAAAACCGCCAAAGAGACGTTGGATATTTATGTGCCGCTGGCCGACCGCATCGGGTTGCACACCGTAAAAGCCGAGCTGGAAGACCTGGCGTTTAAGGTTCTGGAGCCGGAAGAATATACCGCCATTGAAGCCAAAATGGCGGAATGGCGCGCCCAGGATAACTTGGTGGGGCGTGTGATTGAAACCCTGCAAGATGAGCTGGCGGACGCTGGGCTTGATGCCAAGGTTTCGGGCCGCGAAAAAGCTATTGCCAGTATTCACCAAAAAATGGTGCGCAAAAGCCTGGCTTTTGACCAGCTGACGGATATTGTGGCCTACCGCGTTATCGCCCCCAACCGCCGCGCGTGCTATGAGGTTTTGGGCTTGATGCATGACCGGTATAAGGCTATCCCCGGGCGGTTTAAAGATTACATTTCGGCCCCCAAGCCCAACGGTTACCAGAGCCTGCACACCAGCCTGGTGGGCCCCTTTGGCAACCGCATGGAGGTGCAGATACGCACCCAAGACATGCACGATGTGGCGGAAAATGGCGTGGCCGCGCATTGGCTTTATGCCCACATAAAAACCCCCGGCAAAGCCGCTGCCAAAAGTGTGGATGTGAAAGCCGAAAGTGCCGCCCTGGCTGCCGAAGACCAACGTGACGGCAACCGCGTGCAGCTGCCCACCAACCCCTACCGTTGGCTGAAAGGCTTGGTGGAACAATTGCAAGGCGTGGATGACCCCGCCGAATTTTACGAGAACGCCAAGCTGGAATTGTTCAGCGAAAACGTGTTTGCCATGACGCCCAAAGGAGATGTTATCCAGCTGCCGCGTGGCGCGACACCGCTTGATTTTGCCTACGCGGTGCATAGCAAAGTGGGCAACCATGCCGTTTCGGCCAAGGTAAATGGCAGTGTGGTGCCGCTGCGCCGTGTGCTGGAAAACGGCGATGTGGTGGAGATTATTACAAGCCCCCACCAGCACCCCAACCCCGGCTGGCGCGAATTTGTGGTGAGCAGCCGCGCCCGCAGCGCCGTAAACCGCTATCTGCGCCAGCAAGAGCATGAAGAAATGGTGCGGCTGGGGCGTGAGATTCTGGACAAAGCCGCCCGCCGCGA
>CANHVX010000051.1 GCA_947464215.1 Pseudomonadaceae bacterium
GATAGCACCAAATTTAACCGGGCCACGTTGCCCGTGCGCGTGGATGATGGCACGTGGTCGCTCGACAATGCCCTGCTGGAAGGGCCGAGCATGAGCATCCGGTTGAATGGCTCGTATCTGCGCGACGAACACGTGCTGAATTTTGACGGCACGCTGGCACCCGCCATCCCGTTTAACCGGTTGGTGACGAAAATCCCTCTGCTGGGCAGCATTTTGGCCGGCAGCCAGGATGGTGTGGTGGCGGCCGACTTTAAGCTGAAAGGCAAAACCTCGGCGCCCGAAGTAACCGTGCGCCCCTTAAGTGTGTTGACGCCGGGGCTGCTGAAAGACCTCTTCCGAGGAGGGCAAACACCATGATGCGCGCGCTTTATGCCGTGTTGTTAGGCCTGAGTTTGGCAGCCTGTGAGCCCCAAGGTGCTGAACACGCCCACCTTGCCCAAAAGCTGGCGACCTTGCCGGCAGTGCTGCGCATGGACACGGCGCGCCTTCCGTTGACCTTGGAGATTGCCGATGATGACCACGAACGCGAAAGAGGCCTGATGTTCCGCGACGCCCTACCCCCCGGAACCGGCATGCTGTTTGTGTGGCCCGAGGCAGCCCCACGCACCTTCTGGATGAAAAATACGCCCATCCCCCTGGATATGGTGTTTATGAGAGACGGCCAGGTGGTGGGGGTTATCCCGTGGGCCAAACCGTTTGACGAAAGCCCGCTGGGTGTAGCCGACCCCGCCGATATGGTGCTGGAAGTGCCCGGAGGATGGACCCAAACCCATGGTGTGGGCACAGGGTGGACGTTGGAGTTAACCCCCAGACAGCTCTAACTTTTCCTTCAGCAACCCTGGTGTGAGAAGCTGGGGGAGTATCTCGGGCTCGGGCACGCCGGGTTTGTAGAGCAGATACAGCGGCACGCCTTTGCGGCCGTGGCGTGCCAGTTCGGCGGTGATTTCGGGGTTGTAGCGCGTCCAGTCGGCCTTCAGCAGGTGCGTTTGCGTGCGCGCGAAGAGAGCTTGCGTAGTGGTTGTATTCAGCACCGTGGCTTCGGTTACTTTGCAGGTAATGCACCAGTCGGCGGTGAAATCTATGAAAATAGGCCGGTTGGTGGCCTGGGCCGAGGCCACCGCCTGTGGCGACCATGGCTGCCATGTGCCGGCAACAGACGGCGCTGCTGTGATGCTGGCCGCCCAGAGGGTTCCTACCGCCACGACCACGGCCCCCAGGGCTGTCCACGCATGGGGTTTTTGTCCATACAGCCACACACTAAATGACACCCCCACCATGCACGCCAGCAGAACAAAGGTGGCCTGTTGCCCCGTAAGGCTGTTGAACACATAGGCAAGCCAGAGTGCGGTGAGCAGCATCGGCCAGCCCATGGCGTGCTTAAAGGTTGCCATCCATTTGCCCGGTTTGGGCAAACGACGCCCCAACTGCGGAAAGACACCCACCAACAAAAAGGGCAGGGCCATGCCGAGCCCCATCGCACTGAAAATGGCAACGCTTGCCCCCACCGATTGCGTGAGCGCGTAGGCCATCGCCCCCCCCATAAACGGCACCGTGCACGGTGTGGCCACCACCACCGCCAGCACGCCCGTGGCCGCGCTGCCTACCAAGCCCTTGTGCGGGCCGGCTCCGGCGAGGCGCGTGAGAGATGTGCCGGCTTCATAGACACCAAAAAAATTGAGTGCGATGGCAACCATAAGCACCGCAAGGCCCGCCACAAACAGCGGGGATTGCAAATGAAACCCCCACCCCACCTGAGCCCCGCCCGCCTGCACCGCCGCAATAGCCACCGCAAACGCCCAGAAGCTGACCAAAATACCCCCCGTATAGGCGGCCGCGTGTTGCATGCGCGAGCTGCCCTGGTGGTGTTTGACAAGCCCCAACACCTTGAGTGACAGCACCGGCAGGACACAGGGCATAAGGTTAAGTATCATACCCGCCAGAAACGCTGACACGAGGGCGAAAAAAAAGCCCGTTGATGGCGTGGGCGACGGCAGGCCGGTTGCCGTGGTGGGGGGTGAGGATTCGGGTGTGCCCCCGGGAGATAGCACGGCGCTGCCTGCGGCGGGGAGGGGGATATCGACCGTGTAAGCTTCCCCCTTACCAATCAGCAGCCCTTTGAGCTGGGTGGGGCGGGTTTGCGCCTGGTTATCGAGCTTGATATGCAGGCTGTTGTTGGACGTGGTTTGCTCGGCGCTGTCGTCGATGACGCCATCTTCGGCCGGGACAAAATGATAGGTGCCCGCCAGGCCCGCGGGCAGGTGCAGATGAACGTGCGTGCCTAGGATTTGTGCCGTGGCCCCGGCCAGTGGCGCTATGGCTACGGGCCCTTGGTAGCTGGGGTTGGCTGATGCTGTTCCGCCTTGGTTCACCATAAGTGGCAGCGTGAAGGAGGCCTGGCCAGGCAGGCAGACATCTTTGCAATACAGAAAGCTGGCTTTGAACGTGAGGTTATGTTCGCCCTCTTTGGCGGGTGCTGGAAATTGCGTGTGCAGGTTTACCTGATGCTCGTAGCCATAGTTGGTGATGGGCGGCATACTTATGACTTTAGGTGCTGGAAAGTTCAGGGGGAGAGCTTTGCCGTTGAGGCTGAGTTCGGGCGGGAGGCCGCTGTCGCCAGGGTTGCTCCAGTAGATATGCCAGCCGTCTTCCAAGGTGACATTCCAGCTAAGTGGCACCATGGCGGATGGTGTGACGGCAGATGTTGCCGCGTGCAGCTGCATGGTGATGACGGGTGCCGGCGTGAGCCCTTCCACCTTCGCCACTTCAGAACTTGCAACCTTTGCCGGTTGTTGGGCCCAAGCCCCCATGCCAATGGCCAATGACATATATGTTGCTGCCAACAGAGTGTTGCCGATAGTGCGCGCCAAGAACATGAAAACGAACCTTGATTCTGACTTTACGTTGATCTGGGATGCAGTGTTCCCTATATTCGCTTCAAGCTCAACACCAAAGGCAATGTTCGTAAGATTTTCATGATCGCCCGTATTACCACATTTTTGGGGGTTTTTGCCTCGCTGGTGTTGGGCGTTTTCATTCTTGTGCAGCTGTATATGGCTGTTCCGCTGCCGCAGCCCGCCACGCTGGCCGATGCTTACTGGCGCGCCCCGTTTGGCCAAACCATGGCGCTGCAATATGTAGGGCTGATTGTGTTTGTGTTCCAGAACGTTTGGATTTTATGGGTATTACCGGCATTTGCGATGTTGTTTTTGTGGATGGCGTTGCGGCACACGGGGCTTGGGGTTTCGACCTTTATTGAGCAAATCCATTCGCTTGAAACAGCCCTTGGCCATACGCGCACCCGTATGGGCGCCCTGGATGACGCCTGGAACACCTTGACCACCCAACTGGATGAAGTGTTTGGACATAGCGGTGATTTATGGTTGGTGATTGACCCCGTGCGGGGCATAAAACGCTTTAACCGCGCCGCTATTGTGCAAGCCGCCCGCACCAACCCTGCGTTGGAAACGCTGGAAGGGCGCACGCTTGGTGAGCTTGCAAAAAGCGAACATTTGGATAAAGCCATCCAGCGGTGTTTTACCGAACGGGTGGCCTGGAGCGGGGAATTCCCCGGCAATGTGCCCGGACAGGTTTATCTGGCTTGGCTCTTCCCCTTGGGGGACGATGTGGCACTGCTGCTGCGCGATATTTCCTTCCAGCGGCGCGACGCGGCCTTTGGCCAGCAGGCCGAGGCGCTTTTGCGGCAAATTGTGGAGGAAAGCGTGCGCCCCGTGGCGGTGTTTGATGCCCAATGGCGCTACCTTTATGCCAGCCGCAAATGGCCCGATGTTTTGGGGCTTAACCCCACGATTAATTTGTTGGGCCAAGAACACTGGGCGATTATGCCGAACTTCCCGCCCGGGCGCGCTGTGGTGGAACAACAACTGGCCAGTGGGCAGCTGCTTGGAAACCCCGAAGAACGTTGCACCTTTGATGGCAAAGAACGGATTGTGAACTGGCATCTGCGCCCGTGGCGCGACACCGGCGGCGGGTTGGGGGGATATATCTTTACCGCCGTGGATGTAACCGACGATGTGCGTTTGCGGCAACAGCTGGCGCAATCGGCCGAGCGCGAAAATGCGCTTGCGTATAGCGACTCGTTAACAGGGTTGCCCAACCGGCAGTTGTTCCAGGACCGGCTGAATATGTCTTTGGCCCAGGCTTACCGGCAGCTGGGCAAAATTGCCTTGCTCTTCCTTGACTTGGACGGCTTTAAGGGCGTGAATGACTCGCTTGGCCATGACTATGGCGATTTGCTGCTGAAACAGGTGGCAACCCGATTGAAGGAGTGTGTGCGGACGATTGATACGGTTGCACGCTTGGGAGGTGATGAATTTACTGTGATTTTAAGCGTGCGGGACCGGGGAGATGCGGAGCAGGTGGCACAGAAAATTCTTCAGCGAATAAGCCAACCCTATGACCTAAATGGAAAAATTGCGGATAAGGTGGGAACGAGCATCGGGATTGCCTTTTACCCCCAAGATGCCGCACAAGCTTCTGATTTGATGAAGAAAGCCGACGCTGCCATGTATGCCGCCAAGCAAGCGGGTAAGCGTATGTATAAGTTTGCAGATGCTTTAAAAGATTCGTAATTTTTTGTGGGCAAGGGGGTTGCCGCACCCCGTGTGGGAGCCTATCTGGCAAAGATGCAACAGGGGGCCCGCATTGACGCTGGCGGGCCTTTGGGCTTACGATGCCCACGTTGTGACACAGACATACAAAAGGGTTTATGACATGAAGCATGTATCGGGAATAAAAAAGGATTTTGCCGGAACGGCCCGTGTTTTGTTTGATGGTGTGACGTTGCCTGTGCGCCCTGCTATGGCCGCCGATGGCGCGCGTATCGTGTTGATAGACGAGGCACCGGCTGCTGTTGCGCACGAGAAAAAGCCATTTTTTGGCGGCTATGCCGAAGATATGCTTTCGGATATTGGATTTGATTTTGTTGAGGAAATGCCGGAAAGCGGCCGTATTAAGCGCGTTTAAAGCGGAGATTTTGGTGCATGTTGCTGGTGACGACGGATATTGTTCAGGGCTACAGGATACGTAAATACGGCCCGTTGGTGGCCGCTGAAGCGGTGATGGGAACCAACATTTTCAGAGACTTCTTTGCCAAAGTGCGGGACGTTGTGGGGGGGCGCAGCGGGGCCTTCCAGGCCAGCCTTGCCGACGCGCGCGAGCTGATTTTGCGGGAAATTTCCGAGCAGGCCGAAGCCGCCGGTTGCAATGCTGTGATTGGTTTAGATATTGATTATGGTGAGGTTTCTGGCAGCGGTAAAACCATGTTGATGGTGGCGGCCCAAGGCACCGCGGTGATGGTTGAGCCTGAATAACCTGATTGTATATTGTGTTACGTATGATGAATACGCCCTCTCGGTGAGAGGGTTTTTTGTTTAAGATGTTGAATTTAATTTAATCTTTGTGGGTGGATTGGCGGACGCTTGATTTGAGTGCGTGTTTGCGTGGATGCAGTGTGGATACATTTTGAATGTGAGTGGATTTAACCAAAGGGAGTGTGACGCGATGAACACAGATGTAACAGTTTGGCACGGTGGTGAGGTGTTTGATTCGGCTGAAGAGGCGCTGCAGTGGAGCGTAGAGGTGCTGCGGCGGCGCCGGTTGCCACGGCTAAGCCGCATTTGGGTGGAGGCGTGTGGCGCGCGCGTTTCTGAGCAGGAAAATGCTGACCACATGCGCGACTTGCAGCGTGACGTTGAGGCCGTTGCCGCCGCCTGGGGCGAGGGGCCCAACCTACGTTTGCCGCGTGACCCGGATGAGCGACTTTCGTTGGCGCTGTGGGTGATGCGGGCGGTTGATGAAATAGGGCAGGCGCAGCCATTGCTGCGCAAAACCCTGCTGCTGTGGGCCATGGGCGACTGGGCTGATGACGCCCGTTTGCGCGCGGCGCTGGCCTTTCAGGACAAAATGCGCCGCGAAGGGATGCGGGTGCGGATTTCTTACCGTTACAGTTATGAGCAGCTGGGCCGCCTGCTGCGCATGACGCCCAAAAGTGCCTGGCGCCGCGTGCAGTGGGGTCTGGATGCCTTGGGCCCCCTGCTGGAGCAGCGGGGGCTTCTGGTGCGGCCCATGGCGCCCGTGGGGGAGGTTGTTAACTTTAAGAAACATGTTCAAGCATCTTCATTTTGTGGGGAAAATGAAGAAAGTGCTTGACGTGGGGCATGGATTGGGCTAGGTTTAGGCATGCTTGGGGATATATAGGCCCCTGCCAACCACCTTCGGGTGGTTTTTTTGTTGGGGGGGATTATCGGGTTATCGGTTATTAGGGATGGGGGCTGCGTTTTTTTTGGGTGGTTCGCTCAAGATTGCCGCGCTTTGCTCGCAATGACCCCGTTGGGGGTTGGGGGGCTGCGTTTGACCCGATTGCTTCGTCGATTCGATGTTTTTGGCTTCGATTAGGTTTGGGTTCTCCTCGCAATGACGGTTTCCCCCCCCCTTGGGGCTGCGTTGTTTTGGGGGTAGTTCGCTCGGGATTGCCGCGCTTTGCTCGCAATGACCCCGTTGGGGTTTGGGGGGCTGCGGTTTTTTATGGGTTCTCCTCGCAATGACGGTTTTGGGGTGCGGGGGCTGCGTTGGGGGGGGGTGTGCCTGGGGCGGTTAGATTCCAGATAGCGGGTTTGCTAGGGCTCGCGTTCCGCTTGCCAAGCAAACCACACTTCTGGAATGACAAAAGGGGTGGTTTTGGGCTGCGCTGCGCGGTTGATGGTTGTTGGTTATGGGATTTGTGGCTGCGGGGGGATTCGGGTTATCGGATTATCGGATTATCGGTTATTGGGGATGGGGGCTGCGTTTTTTATTGGGGGGGGCGCTCGAGATTGCCGCGCTTTGCTCGCAATGACCCCGTTGGGGGTTGGGGGGAGTGTTTAGGGGTTGATTGAGGGGTGATTTAATGGTATACATTTTTTAGAAAAATGCTGTGCTGACGCA
>CANHVX010000052.1 GCA_947464215.1 Pseudomonadaceae bacterium
AGTTTAACAATCCATGCCCCTTTGCCAAATTTTCCATTAATATCTTGGGTTTTTAAGGAGACACGCCAAACGGCGGTTGGTGTTCCTTGCAATATAAGGGTTTCTGAAATGGCCGCCGAGCGGATAAGGTTAAACGGACGTTTGGGCCCCATGACGCGCAGTGTCCCGCCGGTGGCAAGGTCGTTCGCAGAAAGAGTGCGCATATCATAAAGTGCACTGAGCACATCGCGCATGTTCCCATCCCATGGCACGGGCGGGGCAACATCGGAAGCATCCCGGTTGTTTGTGTAAACAATTGTTTTGCTAGTAGTATTGAAGGTAACAATTTTATCAGCCCGATAATCATTTTCTTTTTGCAAAGCATGGTAGCTGCGGCTGGCAAAAAATGTGCCTTTGCGTGCATGTGGGTGAATGCCTGTGGCCTCCCAGCGGTTATCCATCTCCATCAGGGCCGAGGTGTCACGGGCGGTTACGGTGATGGTATAAGGTTTGTGTGGGGCTGGGGGGGGGAGATAGCGGAAGGTGGCCTTACCAACATTCAAAGGCCCCCATGATACCCGGAAATTCAAGGTTTCAGGTTCCAAAGGGGTCCAGGCAAAGGCCATAGAGGCAAAGAGAGATAAACACACCGAGGCAAAGGTGCACCACCACATGGAAAAAGAATAACGTCTCATAGGTAACACGCTACCAAAAAGAACGCAGACCTGCCAGAGTGAGAAAGCAAGAAAAAACAATATGCGTCAACGTCTCGTAACCTTCCGTAGCCCCGCGCAATATGTGGTGCGCATGGCTTTTGTGTTTGTATGTGCGCATGTATTGGCCGCATGCAGCCCAAGCCCCGAGAAACTCAATGAGTATATTGAAAGCGGTAAGGCCGACAAAGCCCTTGAGAAAATTGAAGCCATGCTGTCTGCGAGCCCGGATGCAGGCGAGGTGGGGGGGCTGAATTTACTGGCTGCCAAGGCGCGCATGGCGCTGTGTGCCACGCGGCAATGTGTGTCTGTGTCGGCGGTTGCCAGTGCCACGGTGGTGCCCGAATTGCTCAGGCCGCTGGCGCAAAATTTCACCGCTGCCTCATCTGAGGTTGGGTTGGGGGAAGGCGTATCGCCGTTAACAAAGCAGGGCGTGTTGCAGGCGGGCTTACAGGCGATGGCGGGGGTGCCCGACCAACCCTATGCGTTGTTGGTGATGATGAAAGCCTTGCCACAAAACATGCAAAAAGAAGCGGAGGGGGCTGTTTTTGAACGTATACGGGCGACGGCACGTTCCAGCAATGTTAAACAGGCCGCGGAATGGCTTGATGTGGTTGCCATCAACCCCGACGCGTCGTCGGCTATGCGGCATATGTCGGCGTGGGTGTCGGCTCTCGTGAATAGCCAACAGGCCAAGGCAGAAAGCCACCGCACGGCATTAAGGGCTTTGGGGCGGGCCGATGTGTCGGATGTAGCCTGGACGCTCTTACCGCACGCATTGCTGGCGGGCATTTCAGATCCGGCGCAAGCATTGGCACAGATTCCTCTGGAGCTGGGGCCGAATCAACTGGGTCCGCTTTCAACGCCGTCAACAACCGCTTTTGTGGCCGCCGAGCTGGCGGCGATAGGTGCCGATAAAACATTGCAACAACCGTGGCAACACGGTTGGGATGAGAAGGCCGATGGGCCTATCAACCTGGTGTTGATGCGCTTAAGCCTGAAAATGGAGCCAAATCAGCCTGATGTCTGGAAAATGTATTTGCCGGCATTGGTTGCCACTGCGCAGGCCGGGGGCGCATTGCCCGAGATAGATGAGTCGATGCAGGCAGGCAGTTTAAGTGGCCCTACTCAGGCCATGTTGGCCGAGCAATTGTTGGAAGCTGCGCAGAAATTGAACGAACGCCCGGCCATGGCAGCCCCATTGCTGCAATTGGCCAGCCAGATGAAGCTGGAAAACACACAGCAGGTGGCGCTCGATAAAATGGTGCACAGCATGCTTATCAAAGCCGCCGCCAATCGCGATGTTACGGCAACCATGGCGTTGGCCTCGGCGCGTCCGGCGGCTGCAGCCAACAACCGGCAACAGGTTGTGCCTTTGCTGGTCGAGCATATTCGTAACAGCTTGCGTATTGGTCGGTTTGCTCAGGCCGTCAGCACAAGTATTTTGCTGAATGAGGGCTTGGGTCTCGATGTGGAGCTAGCGCCCCTTATCTTAGAAGAGTTTGCAACAGAGCTTAAAAAACGCGGGATGGAGGCAGAACTCCAGGCCAATACGCCCGATATGTTGCTCAAGCCACAAGCGGAGGTGGAATTTTCTTTGGGCCCTATTTACGGGTTTATGCAAGAGTATTTTAAGGCGCGTCCTGAAGTGTTGGCGGTGCAATTGAATGGGCTTGTGGCCAATGCGCGGGGGATATACGGCCCGGCCACGGCGATGTATCGCCTGCAAACCCTGTTCCCCACAGCCGTGGTCTCTAGCACAAAACCATGGCTGAGCAATGCCATTGTGGCGGCGGTTCTAGAGGATGCCGAAATTGATGCGGCAGAACTTATGTCGCTTGCAGGCCAACTGGCGCAAGCACAGCCAGATGTTCCCCTGTCGTCGCTGGTGGAAGCGGCCTTGAATCGGGCCCAAGACGCCGAAGAAAGCCGTAAGGTGTGGGCCGCAGTTACCCCAGAAACATTCGATACATTACGCGTTCTTCGCCCGCAGTTTGTGGCCTTGATGCGTGGTATAGACGCCATGGAGAAGGGGAAAATGGGTGAAGCCGCGGCGGCATTTGCCGAGCTGACCGAACCAGCCTGGCGCGAGCAGGCAAGTGCGTATTTGCAAAAGATATACGAACGTTTGGCGCATATCGCAGGGGTCTATACCCCCCTGTCGGCCGCCCCCGATATTCCAACCGCATTGCTGCGTTTGGAGCCTCAGGGTTTGCAGGGAGGGGCGTTAAATGAGGTCGATATTACATGGATTAATCGCCTGGGAAGCTTGGCCGAAAAATCGCCTCAAACACTTGTGGCAACACCTGCGGCTCTGAAAAGCCTAACAATTCGGGTGCCCATAGATTTGGATACGGGAACATTTAAACTATCCCCCGAGGTGTTGTCGCAAACGCCAGAAGCGGCAAGCCTTTACGAAATATATGGCAATTATGGAGGTTTGCAGTGGAAGGGTTCATCGGCGGCCACATCTAAACCTTTGGGCTTTGCGCCGCTGATTGAGGGCATAACAACACAAGGTAAAACATTTGGGTTTATGCGGGCGTTGGCCAATCCGGCAGAGGATTTAAAACCAGATGGAACCTATCTTATAACAACACACGTTGGGCATCATGTAACAGAAACGCCCACAGGTACGGCAACAATCATGCCGGAAGGCAGCATCCTAACCCTCGCCACGGGCAATGCCTTGCAGCCAACACCCATGCTGGAAAATGGGTTGCTGGAAAAGCCGGCGCAGGCCAGTTATGCGCTAACCGGAAGCCTGAAGCATCCAAGCAGTAAAAACATAATAGCTTTAAGCGGATTTTTCGATCCCTCAACGCAGGCATCCTATTTCAGTTTTACTTACTTGCTACCTGAAAGTGGGCAGCCGGTTAAGGCCATGGTGAAGTGCCAGGCGGTGGCGGGCCCCATCACGTGTGGGGCGCACCATCAGCACAGCCCACGGTTGGTTTATGCGTCGGTGGTGCGTGGCCAGCAAACACGGGAAAGCATGGCTGAACAGGCTGCAAAGCGGGCACAGCAGAACGAAAAGGCTATCGAAATTTTGCTAAAACACGCGTTGAGTTATATGCCAAAGGTGCCTGAAGCCGTGATCAGCACATCTATGGGCGCGCCAGCTGCAAGGGCAGATCTCATATCGTCATCTGTAGGCGTGGGTTTGTTGGGGTCATCAACAGCGGTCGTATCAAAATCAGATATAAAGGCAGATACACAGGCTAAGGAAGAAGAAGATCTTCTGTTGGAAAATGAGGGGCCAAGCGAGGAAGTAACTGCCAAACCGCTGTTCAGAGCCAACTCTTCAAGCCCAACAACGGTGGTTGTGCGGCCGGGCGATAGCACCACGGTGGTCGCGCCGGGGGTGTTTATCCATCGCACAAACGCAGCACCGGCCACGGTGTCAGAATCGGCGTTGCCGTCATCAACGGTCACGCGTTAAGTTCGGGTATGGAAACCAAAACACTGCTGGGCGGGCGCCTGCTGTGGAGTGCGCACGCGCACAACCCGCCCGAGGATGGATTATGGCTCGCCGCTGCCGTGCCCACGCTGCCCAAAGGGGCGCATGTGCTCGATATCGGCTGCGGGGCCGGGCTGGTGGCGCTGGCCTTGGGCACGCGGGTGCCCCATGTCATTCTGCAAGGGGTTGAAATAGACGCGCAAACAGCGCAGCTGGCACGCGAGAATGCAAGCCTCAATCGTATCCCGCTCGGGGTGCACCACGCCGATATCACCACCTGGCACCCGCCCCATATGTATCAGGCAGTTCTCAGCAATCCGCCCTTTCATGCCCAAGCCCGTGGGCATACATCTCCCAATGCCACGCGCAACCGCAGCCACAGCATGCCCGAGGGGCTCTTAACACAGTGGCTGGATACGGCGGCAACGTGCCTGGCGCCGGGGGGGCGGGTCTATCTTGTCGTGCACGCGGCATGCCGGCCAGAATTAGATGGCTACGTCCATACCCGGGGCGGGGGGTGGCAATGGGCGCCGCTGGCAACCCACGCCGTGCGGCCGGCCAAGCGGCTGTTGGTGTGCTGGCAACCGCAGGCAGAACGGCAGAGCCTTGCCTTGCCCCACGTCTGCGCCTTTCATCCCGAGGTGCGCCATCAGGTGCTGCACGAAGGGCGTGGGCTGGATGTGTTTACAGAGGGTCCACATCTACGGTGAGTCGGATAACTTTCGGCAGGGGCGTGCGTTCAATCCAGGTTTGCACCAGGCTTTGCAGAGGGGCTGGGGTCTCACTTTTTACCAACAGGCGGTAGCGGTAAACGTCACGTATTTTCAGGGTGGGGGCGGGGGCCGGGCCCAGAAGGCGAATACTCGCATGCGGGGTCCAGCTTTGCGCCAATGTGCGTGCGGCGCTTATCACCGTGGGTTCGTCGCGGCCTGCAAGCTGGAGGGCAATTTGGCGGCCAAAAGGCGGGTCATGCCAGGCTTTGCGGGCGTCTAGTTCGGCCGCATAGAAGGCGTCGCGCTGGTGGGTGATAAGGGCATGGAAGAGGGGGTGCTCGGGGCTGAATGTTTGTAAAAAAACGTGGCCTTGGGCATGGGCGCGCCCGGCGCGGCCCGCCACTTGGTAAAGCTGCTGGAAGACACGTTCGGCGGCGCGTGTTTCGCCGTGGGCGAGGCCCATATCGGCATCCACAATGCCCACACAGGTCAGGTGGGGAAAGTGGTGCCCTTTCACCACCATTTGTGTGCCAACCAAAATATCCAGCGTGCGTGCTTCAACCTGCGCGATAAGCTCGGCCAGTTGTTTGGGGGTGGTCAGGGCGTCGCTATCGGCCACAGCCACGCGTGCAGAGGGGAAGGCGGCCTGTATGTCTGCAACCACCTTGCGGGTGCCGGGGCCATAGGTGCGCAAGCTGGTGGTATGGCAAGAAGGGCAGAGGTCGGGGAAGGGTTCGCGCAGACCGCAGGCATGGCATTGTAACATGTCGCCATGAACAACCATGGTGGTAGAGCAGCGGCTGCAGGCGTGGCGGTGGCCGCACTGGGTGCAGAGCAGCAAGGGGGCATTGCCGCGGCGGTTAAGGAACAAAAGGGCCTGTTCGCCTTTCGCCAAGGTTTCGCGAACGGCCTGGGTGAGCGCGGGGCTGAGGTAGGAGTCTTTCGCCATTTTCGCGGCTTTGAGGTCAATGATATGGATAGGGGCATGGCCGGCCGAACCATGTCGGGTGGGCAGCGTCACATGGCCATATTTTCCAAGCTGGGCATGCTGCCAGGTTTCCAGGCTGGGGGTAGCGCTGGCCAAGATGCAGGGGGCTTGCCAACCGGTGGCCAGGCGCACGGCGCAGTCGCGCCCGTGGTAGAGAAAACCTTCGCTTTGTTTGTAGCTCGGGTCGTGTTCTTCATCCACAATCACCAGCTGAAGGTTGGTGAAGGGTAAAAACAGGGCGCTGCGGGCGCCCACCACCACACCGCTGTGGCCTTGGGCCACGGCCCACCAGGTGTGGCGGCGGGCACCATCGGCCAGGCCGCTGTGCCAGGGCCAGGGGGCGGTGGGGTGTTCGGCCCCGAAGCGGGCGCGGAAGCGGGCCAGCCATTGGGGGGTAAGCGCAATTTCTGGCACCAGCACCAGGGCTTGGCCGCCTTTGGCCAAGATATCGGCAATCAGCGTAAAATAAACTTCGGTTTTGCCGCTGCCGGTCACGCCATCCAAAAGGGTAACCGCAGGGCCGTTTCGGGCACGCACATACGCCACAGCCGAGGCTTGGGCGTCATTGAGCACGGGTGCTGGTTCAGGTGTAAACGCAGGGAGTTTGGGGGGGCGTGTGGGCGGTGTGGGGATATGCCCCTTGGGCAGCGCCACGCGCAGGGCTTCGCCGGGTGCACTCATGGTGTAGCGGGCAACCCAGCGGTAGAATGCCAGTGTGGTGGGGTGGAGGCGGGGCACATCGGGGCGTGGTGTGGCGGTTTTTAAATTTTGGAAGGGCGAGTGGTCAAGAACTTCGGCCACGACGCCGGCATAGTCTTTTTTACCCACGGGGAGCGTGAGCCAATCTCCGGGTTGGGCGGGCACGCTGCATCGGTAATCCAGCAGGGTGGGCAACGCCATCGGAACCAGCGCACGAATAAGGCAGGGATGTGCGGGGGCAGGGGGCGTCGGCATGGGGGGCAGTATGGCCAACCCGCGCCGTTCGCGCTAGGCTGAAAATGAGCCTGAAACGCAAACCACCCCCGAAAGGGGGAGGTCGTTGCGGCAAGAGGGAACCCCA
>CANHVX010000053.1 GCA_947464215.1 Pseudomonadaceae bacterium
GCAGATGCCCAAGATAAGGTAGTAGTTGAACATCAGATTATCGCCAAAGCGGTGCATGTTCAGCGGGGCGAGGCCTTGGAGGCTGAAGAGATTCAGGCCGGAGCCGAGATCATACAACAGGCGGCCGGTCGCCAGCGAAAACAGCGCGTTGAAACCCAGATTCCCCCCAATGCGGGCCAGGCCATAGCCCTGCAGTTTGCTGCCTGGCATGAACCGCGCGCCCAAATACGACACCGTGGGTGTTTGTGCGGCCTGAGGCAACACATGAATAAGGTCGGTGATGCGGCCTTGGTCGTCTCCGTGCAGCACCGCGACGTGGGTAAACCCATGCTGCTGCGCATAGGCAAACGCCACCTTGTGCGAGCCGCCAAGATTATAATTTTCGGTGTTGGTGATGACCTCGGAGGGAAGATTGACCTGGGCGAGGGCGCGGGCGGCATCGGCGGCGGTGGTGTCGGTGCTGCGGTTGTTCACGACCAGAATATGCGCCCCGTAGGTTTGCAGGGTTTGGCAAACAGTGGGCGTGAATTGCGCCAAGGTGCGGACCACGTGCGCTGCACAATTATAAGCGGGGATAAACACCAGCATGTTCATGCGTGTGTTATAACGGCAACGGGGGCTCTTGGCGAGGGGGATTATCTGTTTGAGATATTGCGTATTTGATAGGGTTTGCCTATGGTGGCGGCATGAGATTTTCGGCCGTGCGTGTGCTGTGGGAGGCGGTGCCCCCTGCGTTGTGCAAACTTTTTGTGTATGGCCTCTACACGGTTATTGGCCTGAGCCTTGATATCGCCACGTTCCTGAGCCTCACCCATGGCGCGGGTGTGTTGCCGTTCTGGGCGAATATCGTGGGGGGCGCGCTGGCCTCGACGTTTGTTTACTATGCCACCGTGCGGCGTATCTTTGCTTACCAAGGCCGCTTCCTCATGACCAAATGGCTGGCGTATGTGGGCTATATATGTGTGGCGCTGCTGGTGGCCTCGGCGCTGGTGCAGCTGATTGTTTCGGCCTGGATGATGATGCCGCTTGTGGCCAAGCTAATGTTGGTGCCGGTGCAGTTCTTTTTGAATTATTTTGTGCTGGGACGTATTTTGGCGGCGTTTGAACCCCCCCCCGCGCGCGTAACGATGGGTATCTGGCCTGCCCGAAGGGACTCGAACCCCTGACCGATGGTTTAGAAAACCATTGCTCTATCCAGCTGAGCTACGGGCAGACCGAATGTTTTCTAAACTATCTGGCGGCCGTTGCCTAGCCTGTAGGCAGTTGGTGTTGCCATTTCGTCACGGGTTTGCATACTGCGGGCATACAGCATTGCTGGTTAGAGTTCTCTGTAACCCGCCATTTGCCTGTTAAATGCTGATAATGATATGTATAAAAAGGGAGAAAGAGTGACGATGAACCGAATTTTATTAACTGCCGGTGTGATGGCTGTGCTGGTTTATGCCATGGTGCTTGGTGTGAAGTGGCTTTCGCCCAAAATTGAGGACGATATTGCCAACCGCGTGGCCGTTCAGTTAGCCCAAAATGGCCAACTTTGGGCCGACGTGAAGGTAAGTGGCCGTGAAGTAACCCTGGCCGGTGAAGCCCCAACCGCCGCCGCCAAAGATATGGTTCTGGCCGATATGAGCCGCGTGTTCGGCATTGCCAAAGTGACCGACGCCATGACCGTGGCCGGCGACACCAGCGCCACCGCCGTGGATGTGCTGGCCACCACACCTAAAACCAAAGCCGAACGCCTAAAAGCCAAAGCGGCCGCCAAAGCCCAAGCTGAGGCCGAAGCTTCTTATACCTTAGTGATGACCAAAATGGGTGATAAGATTGGCATAAGCGGCACGGTACCCACCGAAGCTGACAAAGAACTGTTGACCCGCCTTTCCTCGACCCATTATGGGGCTGACAAGATTGACATGGCCAATGTGCGTGTTGTGGACGGTGCCCCCGCCGGCTGGCGTGTGGCTGCCGGCAGCGTGCTGTTTAATCTGGTGAATATGGAAAACGCCACCGCAACCCTTTCGGGCCGCGAAGTGATGGTAAGTGGCACGGTGTTGGACAAACAGTTCTCGGCACAGATGGAAGAAGCTATTTCTGCCGCATTGCCAAAGACCTATAAGGCAGCCTTTGCTGTGGAAGAAGCAACCCCCGTGGCTGTTGCCGATGTGGTGGCAGCACCGGCTGTTTCCGACACGGCCCCGGCTGTGGTGGCTGAGGTAACGCCCGCCCCGGCTGCCGAGCCTGAGGTGAGCGCGACTGCTGTGGTGGCTTCGGCCTCGGCCCCGGTTGTGGTGCCTGCGCCGGTGGCTGACATTGCCCCTGCTGCCGGTGGCGACACCTGCGCAACCCTGCCCAACATTGCCAAAGAGCGTTTGCACTTTGACTTTGACAAAGCGGAATTGCGCACCGCCGATGCACCCGTTGTGGCGCGCGTAGCAACCCAGCTGCGTGGCTGCCAGACCGAACAGCCTGTGACGCTTGCTGGTTACACCGATGTAACCGGTAGCAAGCTCTATAACACATGGTTGAGCCAGCAACGTGCGGATGCCGCCCGGCGCGCCCTTATACGCGAAGGTGTGGCCAAAGACCGCGTGAAGGCCGTGGGTTATGGTGAAAAAACCCCGGTTGCCAGCAATAAAACCCGCGAGGGACGTGCCGCCAACCGCCGCGTGGAGTTCCATCTGCCGGTTGCCAAATAACGGGAGGTGCCCATGCACACAGAAGGGGCCTGAGAGCCCCTTTTTTGTATGTATGCATATGAATATGTTCCCATTTTGATATGTGTGCAAAAAACATATTGACAGGGTTGATTGTTGTGCAATAATGCAGCGACAGAACAGGACAGCACCCCATGAGCAATCTTCCACCCCCCACACGCGGCGGCCGCCGGAGCGGCGCCGGACGCCCCAAAGGCACCGGAAAATATGGTGAGGCCACCGTGCCGGTACGTGTGCCGGTGAGCCTGGTGCACGAAGTGGCGGAACTGGTGGAGCTGAAAGGGCGCGGGTTGCCGCTGTATTCTTCGGCGGTGCGGGCAGGGTTGCCGACCGCGGCTGATGACCATATGGAAAGCCGCCTGGACCTGCATGATTATGTGGTGCGGCACCCGCAGGCAACATTTTTTGTGCGCGTTCAGGGCGACAGCATGATCAATGCGGGTATCCATGAAGGTGATATTCTGGTGGTTGACCGCAGTGTTGAGGCCCGTGAAGGCAGCATTGTGATTGCCGTGCTGGATGGCGAGTTGACCGTGAAGCGTTTGCGCCGCCGTGATGGAGGGGTGCAATTGGTGCCGGAGAATGACCGCTATCCGGTTATCAATGTCGGCCCTGAGCAGGAATTCCGCTTGTGGGGTGTTGTGACGACTGTTGTGCACCGCGTTTAAGTTTATTTATTAAGACCACAAACAATAAAGGAAAATAACGATGTATATGTTCGTTGCGGCGTGGGGTGGACTGGCGATTGGCTGGTTTGGGTTTGGCTGGGCATTGAGCGTGGCAGTGGTTTAGGGCCATGGCCATGGATGCCCTTTGGCACAGCTTGGGTGGGTGGGTGGTGCGAGGGCTACTCGACAGTCACGCTTTTGGCAAGGTTGCGCGGCTGGTCGACGTCGGTGCCCTTCTCGGTGGCCGTAAGATAGGCCAACAGCTGCAACGGCACCGCGAAGATGATGGGGGCGAGCAATGGCGGGCTGCTGGGCACAGTAACCAACGTAAGGCCCTGCTTGCCGCTGAGAGGGAGCTGGGTGGCGCCGGCGTCATCGGTTACCAAAATGATATGGCCACGGCGCGCGGCGACCTCTTGCAGGTTGCTCAGCGTTTTCTCGAACAGACCATCGGTACTGGTGGCGAGGTTGATGACTGGCAGACCGGGCTCGACCAGTGCGATGGGGCCGTGCTTCATTTCGCCGCTGGCGTAGCCTTCGGCGTGAATATAGGAGATCTCCTTCATCTTGAGCGCGCCTTCGTAGGCCAAGGGCGCCAGCATGCCCCGCCCCAAAAACAGCGCGCTGTGGGACCCCGTAAGGCCCGAGGCAACCTTTTGCAGCACACCCGTATGGCTCAGCATGCTTTCGATAAGCCCGGGGAGAGTGCGCAGATGCGTGGTGTGCCCATGCACCTGGGCCCCTGACAGGTGCCCACGCGCATGGCCCAACTGCAGGCCGAGGAGGATGAGGTTCAGCACCATGGCTGTGAAAGCTTTGGTGCTGGCCACTGCAATCTCGCGCCCGGCTTGGAGGTTTATCACGGCATCGGCCATGCGGGCCATGGTGCTGGTGGGTGTGTTGGTGAGCACCAGAATTTGTTGGCCGTTGGCTTTGGCATGCTCGAGCGCGGCGAGGGTATCGGCTGTTTCGCCACTTTGGCTGACGGCGATAAAGAGGTCGCCGGGGCGCAGGGGCGGGGTGCGGTAACGGAATTCGCTGGCGATATCGGTGTTGGTGGGGATGCGGCTGAGGCTCTCGATAGCGTATTTACCAACCTGACCGGCATAGTTTGCGGTGCCACAGGCGACGATGTTGATGGTGGTAACCGTTGCTAGATTCAGCCCGAGGAGAGGGAGGCAGGGGAGCAACGTTTGCGCATCGGTGTATTCTTGCAGGATACGTGCGCAGACGGCGGGTTGCTCGTGGATTTCCTTCAGCATGAAATGCTTGAAGCCTTGCTTGCCACTGGCTTCGGTGGAGAGATCAAGCGTGGTAACGGGGCGTGTTGTGGGAAGGCCGTTTTTATCGGTAATGGTGAGGCGATTGGGGGTGAGATGCACCACATCGTCGTCTTCCAGATACACAAAGCGGCTGCAGATGCCGGCCAGGGCGAGGGGGTCGGACACCAGATACGACGCGCCCTCGGCGAGGCCCACGCACAGGGGGGCGCCACGGCGTGTGCCGACCAGTTCATCGGGTTTGCCCTGGGCCATCGCCACAAAGGCAAAATGGCCCCGAAAGGTGGGCGTGAGCTGCTGCACAGCTTGAACCAGGGACACCCCAACGCCCTGCATCCGATGCGCGAGGGCGTTGGGGATGATTTCGGTATCGGTTTCGCTGGCAAATGTTGCCCCTTGCTTGGCCAGCGTGGTGCGGTATTCGTTATAGTTTTCGATTATCCCGTTGTGCACCACCGCGATGGTGTGGGCACCACATGTGCCGACATGGGGGTGGGCATTCGCTTCGGTGGGGGCGCCATGCGTGGCCCACCGCGTGTGGCCAATGGCTGTGGTGGGCGGCGTTGGCAAGGTTGCGTTAAACCCAGGAATTTTAGCCATGAGTGCGGCCAATTTACCCACGGCCTTGCAGGTGTGAATGGCGCCCGCAGGGCCGAGCACGGCCAGACCTGCGCTGTCGTAGCCGCGATATTCCAGCCGGGAGAGGCCCGTGGTGACCACATCAACCGCTTGAGGATTGCCGATGACGCCGACGATTCCGCACATGTGCTCGGTGACCTCTTTCTTGGGTTATTTGGGATTGCTTGGGGGATTACTCGGGTTTTGAATAATTGCTTTTGTGCAGATTTTCGACCGCTGCGGCAGTGAGGCTGTAGGCTTCGGTATCTTTGCGAACAACTGTATTGGCACCGGTGTAGCTCCCTTCGGCCAAGGTAACAGGCGCCACCAGCACGGTGCCGCTGCCGGTGCTTGACCCCTTACCAACGGTTGTTCGATTTTTTTGACCCGTTTTGCGGTTGTAGTTGGCGGTGATGGTGCCGGCGCCCAGATTGACATTGGCCCCCACATCGGCATCGCCGACATAGCTTAGGTGGTTGGCCTTGCTGCCTTCGGCAATAGTTGCGTTCTTGATTTCGACAAAATTGCCAATGTGAACCCCATCTGCCAGCGTGGTTGACGGCCGAATGCGGGCATAGGGGCCGATGCGGGCGTTGCGCCCGATGGTGCAGCCTTCGAGGTGGCTAAATGGCAAAACAACCGAGTTACGGCTGACCGATACGCCAGGCCCGAAGGTGACAAAGGGGCCCACGGTGGTGTCGGGTTCCAGCACCGTATCAAAGGAAAAATAAATTGTTTCGGGTTGGACAAGCGTGGCGCCGGCGGCCATGGCGGCCATGCGTTTGCGGTTTTGATACAGCGCGTCATAGGCCGCCAATTCCGCCCGGCTGTTGATGCCCATTTCGGGCCGCTCGGCCTTGACTTCGGACATAGAAACAGTGAGCCCCGCTTCAGCGGCGTGGGCGATTATATCGGTGAGATACAGCTCGTGTTGGGCGTTGTTGGGGGTGAATTTGGCGAGCAGAGGCCACAGGGCCGGGCCGTGAATGCCATAGATGCCCGGATTGGCCGTGGTGATGGTGCGTTGCTCGGGCGTGCAATCTTTGTCTTCGATGTTGATGAGGCGCCCGTTGTGGTGCATCAGGCGGCCCAAGCCTTGAAGATTTTCGACCTTGGCGGCCAGCAGGTTGAGCCCTAAAGGATTTTCCGCCTGGCGCGCCAACAGAGTGGGCAACACATCCTCGCGCGTGGTGAGCATGACATCGCCATACAGCATGATGATGGGGCCCTGATGGTCGCCCAGCAGGGGTTGGCACATCTGCACGGCGTGGCCGGTGCCGCGTTGCTCGGTCTGGCGGACAAATTCGCATCCTGGAGCATGCGCGTTGCAGTAGGCCTCGGTGGCCTCGGCGCCAAATCCGGTGATGACCACCGTGCGGGCGGGCCTCAGCGCGCGGGTGGCCGCCAGCAGATGTCCCAGCATCGGGCGATTGGCAAACCCGTGAAGAACTTTGGGCAGTTCGGATTTCATCCGCGTGCCTTTGCCCGCGGCCAAGATAACAATTGCGCAGTTTTCCATGGGCGCCAATTTAGCCGATTTGTGGCGCGGAAGCCAGCGTTACATCCACGCTTTCAGCGTGGGCCAGAAATACCAAATGCCTACAGCTTGGGCGACCAAAACGGCA
>CANHVX010000054.1 GCA_947464215.1 Pseudomonadaceae bacterium
ACCTGATTATGGGCAAGCCATTTGGCATTGTGATGAGCGGCCTTGGCATTATTGCCCTGGCCGGGCTGGTGGTGCTGCACAACCTGGTGCTGATTGACACCTACAACCATCTGCGCGCCAAAGGCATGGACTGGTATGAGGCCCTGCTGGAAACCAGCCAGCAACGCTTGCGCCCCGTGCTGCTGACCTCGGTGACGACCATCATTGGGTTGCTGCCGCTGGCCTTTAAGCTGAATTTTGACATCGTTAACCGCGAAATTACCTACAACGCCCCCAGCACCCAATGGTGGGACCAGCTGGCCAGCAGCATTGTGTATGGCCTCACCTTTGCCACCATTCTGACCCTGATTGTAACGCCCTGCATGATTGCACTGGTGGAAGAATTCCACGACTGGCGCCAGGCACGGCGCACCCGGCGCGCCATGCCCACCAAACAGGCAGCTTCGGCCCGCCGTTAGGTTGTGGCCCCCCCGGCTGTGGCGTAAAATACACAACACATGCCGCGTATGCCGCTGCATCAAGGGGAGGACCATTCGCCATGACAACCATGCTGGGATTCATGCTCAACACCATAAGCCACGAGGAATTTGTGGCGCCCATTGAGGCCGAAACCCGTGAGGAGGCCGAATTTCTGCTGGCCGCCCAATACCCCACCGGCCCGTATAAAATACTCACCATTTACGGCCAGAAAGAGATGCAATCTATCTTGACCAGCCTTGAGCGTTGGCCCGGATTGCCGAGCAAAGTTCAGCCCAAGCTGGATGACCTGTTAACCCGCGTGCGCGCCCGCACCGGCAGCCTGCCCCCGCTGAAGCCCACGCCCCCCGCCAAGCCCGTGCTGGATGGCGCCCGCATTGAACAGGTGCGCGACTTTGCGCGCGGTATGGACAAAGACACCCAAGCCCTGGCCGCCCGCCTGCTGGCCGCCGAAGCCGGATTGGCCACCCCGGCCCCAACCCCCATGCCCACCCCACGCCCGGCAACGTTCACCACACAGGCCACCACACCGGCCACTGCCCCGGCCATGGCCCCCCGTGCGCCTGCTGCCAGCGGCGGCAGCCTGATTGGCGCCCTGAAAGCCATGCGGGGTGACGCCCCTGCTGCTACGGCCTCGGCAACCCCACGGCCAACGGCACGGCCAAGCGCCCCCGCCACGGCACGCGGTTTAGCCGCCCCCGCAACGCCCTCTCCGCGTATGCCGGCCGCGGGCTCGCCAAGCCTGATTAGTGTGCTGAAAGCCATGAAAAGCGCAGGTTAACGCGATGTGAATGATGAGTTAACCAAGCCGCCCCGAAGGCGGCTTTTTTATGCGATATCGGTTATTCTCGGGCGAATGGCAGGCCCGCGCGGAAGGCCAGCGGCGGCGCCCCCAGGCCCTGTTGGGTGGCCCATGCCAGGTCGGGCTCTAGCGTTTGCAGCAAGGGGCTGTTATTCATTTCCAGCGCCTGCCGTATCACCCCGAAAGACACCCCGGTTGCAGCCAATTTTGACAACAGTTCGGTATCGGTCAGGTCGGTTTTCAGGTCGGCCTGGAGCGCCTTCCAGAGGGCTTCGTGCGTGCCATAGCGCTGGGCCAGCGCCAACACCAGCCCCCCGGTGAGGCGGCGAGGGTTTTCGGGCCAAAACTTAACTTCAACCCGTGTGCCCGTGGCCGGCACCTGCGCCAACCACATCGCCACCTGCTGGCGGCAGCGGGTGCAGGCGGGGTCGGTTAGCACCGTAAGCACCGTGGTGCCTTGCGGGTCTTTCAGCACCAGATTGGCAGGGTTGGTAGGAATGCTGAGGCGTTGGCTATTTTCCTGGGCATTCTTCTGTTGCGCCAGAGTGCGGAACTGTTGGGTGAAGGCCACAAATGGATTGCCGGCAGCGACATATTTCTCGGCCTTGGGCTGCTGCGCCTGCCACACCCACACCCCCACCTGCGCCGCCGCCACCAACACGCACGCCGCGGCGGCCAAGGGTAATATCGGCAACGAAGACGCGGCAGGACGGCGCGGGCCCGGACGCCGTTTTGCCCCGCGCCACACGGCTTTAGCCTTACTGTTTGCCCGCCAGCGCGTTTTCGATCTCGGCCGCGAAGGCCTCGAGCGGCAATGCGCCGCTGACCGGCTGCCCGTTGATTAAGAAAAATGGCGTGCCGCGCGCGCCGATTTTTGCGGCATCTTGCAGGTCGGTTGCGATTTGCGCCTTGACGGCCTCGCTGGTGCGGTCGGCCTCGAACTTGGCCATATCGAGCCCCAGAGACTTGGCCAGGCTGGTGTAGAGGGCATCGCCTAACTTATCTTGGTTGGCCCAGATGGCGTCGTTAAACTCCCAGAACTTACCCTGCTTGTGCGCGGCCAGGGCGGCCATGGCTGCCGGTTTGGCGTTGGGGTGGAAATCGAGCGGGAGGTTTTTGTAGGCAAAGCGGACTTTGCCTTCATACTTCTTGGCGACAGCTTCAAGTGTGTTTTGCACGCGGCCACAGAAGGGGCATTCGTAGTCGCCGAACTCGACGATAGTTATGGGCGCATTGGCCGCGCCCCGCACCGGTGTGTTTTCGGTAATGAGGCCGCGGGTGTCGATAACCCGCGCGGCGCGGTCGGCCGCCTCGATGCTGGCGCGGAGCTTATCGCCGTTGGCGGCGATGTAGTCGGCCACAATTTTTTCGACCGCAGCTTTATCGAGCGCGTTGGCAAGTGCAGCCCCGCTGGCGCCTGCCAACACCGCGACACCCGCCACCACCAACGCCAGCTTCACAGAGCCTTTAGCACCACCTGATGCTGGTGCCGATACGGATGATGGAGGAACCATGGACTTCGCTTTCATTGACGATAGGATTGTGGTGATACAGATCTTAATTCACCGGTGTAACCCCGCCCTTTACATCGGGCGTGGGAATATGCTGCTTGGACTGCCCCGGGAACGGCTCACGGCTCCAGGCGTCTTCGTAACAGGTGGGGCACGGCGCCTTGCTGCAGGCCACGACGCTAAGGGCCAAGGCCAATCCGACCATGCACACAAGGGCTTTCCGCATCTTCATGGACACATTATGCCGCCCCGCCCCCTTGGCGGGCAAGCCCAACCATGGCACAACTGCCCGTGTGCTCACCATTCTTGACACCCCCGACACCCCCCCCACCCGGCTTTATGCCGAAAACCGCTGGCGCGACAACCCAGGCCTCCACCCCACCTGGTGGCGGGAAGTGCTCGGCCTCACGGCTAGCAAGTTTACCCTGGATTGGCGCCACCAGATTGGTGATGCCGAGGCCCTTCTGGCCGGTGTGAATGCGCTGTTGCTTTCGGCACCGACGCTGCCCCACGCCCGCGCCTGCGCGGCCAACGCGGGTTTGGACTGGGACCACCTGGTGAGCCTGCTGGTGGTTGACCATGTGGTTGTGGGCCAGACACCGCCCGCCACGGCCGTGTTTGTGGAGGCCTCGGCCGCCACCTTTGACGATTATGTGGCCGCCGAACAGGGCGTGCGCGATGGGCTTTATGTGTTTTACGGCCTTATGTGCCGCGCCGACACGCCCTTAGGCCCCCTGCGCGACACCGCCGCCCGTGCCGCCGCCCAGGTGTGGGGCCGCGCCAAGCGCCCCGCCCTGCGCGCCGCCGCCTTCCCCTTTGACCTGGCCAGCCCCGCCGCCCTGCTTGCCCCTCTTCAGCCACACAAAGAGGAACACCTAAGCCTGCTTGAGCTGGGGGCGCGCTTAGGGTGGTATATGTTGGCCTTACCAACCGTGTGGCCCAGCCAGGCCGATAGGCTTGGTGACGCGCTGGCCGCGCTTGGCGCGCTGGCCCAGGCCGAGCAGCAGGTGATGCAGGTGCTTGGCGGGTGGCCCCACCACCACGGGCGCCCGGTGTTTTCGGTGCTGGACCACTTACGCCACGGCACCCCGCCCTGGCCCACCCCCCTGGCCGGCCAGCTGTGGCATACCTCTGTGTTCCCTCATCTGGAGGAGGTTTTTCAGCAGGTTTTAGCCAACCACCCGGCGGTGCGCGCCCCGTATTGCGAGGCCCTGGCCCAGCTTGGGCCCCACACCCCCCTGCTGGCGCTGGCCCCCCATATGGCCCCTTTGGGCCTAAACACCCCCGCCGCCGACGCCCACATGGCCGCCCTCCTGGCCGCTGTGCCCGGCCTAAGCGGCGTTACTTTGCCCAGTTGGACCCCCTTTGCCCACCTCACCACCCACCCCGACCCCGCCGATATCGCCCCCTGGTTTACCCCCACCCACCCCCCTCTGGCGAAAATATGACGCCCGGCGACAGGAATTCGTGCAAGAGGGGTTGACCTGCTTATCCACAGGCTCTAGTGTCCGCGTTACTCGCCGTGGTGTTGATGTTAAATCGCCCGCGCTTAAAATTTAGGCAAACCGAACCAAAGACCCAAGGAGACCCCATGGCCCACACCAACCAACAACGCAAACGGATCCGCCAGACGGAAAAGCAATACGACGCCAACCGCACGATCCGCAGCCGCGTGGCCACAACTGTGAAGAAATTTGAAGACGCCGTGAAAGCCGCCGAGCCAAAAGCCCTGCAAACGGCCCTGCGCGCCGCCATGAGCGAACTGGCCAAAGCCGCCAAAAAAGGCGCCATCAGCAAAGGCGCTGCCGCCCGCAAGACCTCGCGCCTGACCAAAAAAACCAAAACCGCCTAAGACACCCCGTCTTCGCCCTACGGTTATTGGAAGTCGGTTGACTTTACCCACCGCTATTGGTGGGTATTTTATTATTATTTTCAGATATTTATTAATAAAAAAATGTGGGGGGAGGCCTTTACGAGAGGGGCAGAGAGAGGCACGATTGGGGGGTTATAGGAAAAGGTGAAAAACAATGACGTTGCCCCCGCAGCCCCACGACACCGATCTGGCACCCTTTGCAGATAGCCGCGCCTTTGACGCCGCCGTAGGCCTGGTGGGACATGCCGCCGCCCTAGCAGACCCCACCCTTGCCCCTACCCCCGCCACCTTTACCGCCCCCATGCCCGCCCCCGACTGGCTGGCCGTATGGAACGGCATGGCCCACACCCTGGCCACCACCTTAGGCCATGAAATCTACGACACATGGATTGCCCCCCTGCGCCCCCTGCGCGCCGACACCGCCACCCTGACGCTGGGTGCCCCCACCGCCTTCTTTGCCAGCCATGTGCAAAGCAAAATTCTGCCCGACCTGCACAGCGCCCTGCAGACAGCCACCGGCGCCCGGGTTGATATTTTGCTGCACGTTCAGCCCCACTTTGCCGCCCCCCTGGCGCCCCGTGCCGCCGAGACGGCCCCCGCCCCCACGCCCCCTGAAAAAGCCCCCGATGCCGCTACCCCCGAATGGCTGGCCGGCACCCGCCTGGACCCCCGCTACACCTTTGCCAGCTTTGTGACGGGGAAGTCGAACTCGTTCGCCTTCACCGCCGCGCAAAGTGTGGCCACCGCGCTGATTGGCGGCACCACCGCCTTCAACCCCTTCTTTCTGCACGGAGGCGTGGGGCTTGGCAAAACCCACCTGATGCAGGCCATTGGCCAGCAGGTGATGGCCGAGAAACCCTCGACCCATGTGCTTTACCTGAGCGCCGAGCAATTCCTTTACAAATTTATCCGCGCGCTGAAGGACAAAAACACGCTGGGGTTTAAAGACGTTTTCCGCAGTGTAGACGTGCTGATGATTGACGACTTCCAGTTTATTGCGGGCAAAGACGCGACCCAGGAAGAATTCTTCCACACCTTCAATACGCTGGTGAGCATGGGTAAGCAAATTATTCTGACCGCTGACCGCCCGCCCCACGAGCTGCCCAACCTGGAAGACCGCCTGAAAAGCCGCCTTGGCAGCGGCCTGACCTTGGAAGTGCATGCGCCAGAAGAAGAGACACGCATGGCCATTTTGCAGGCCAAAGCCGAAAAAATGAACGTGACCGTACCCGCCGATGTGCTGGCCCTGCTGGCCCGCCACATTGCCAGCAACGTGCGTGAGCTGGAAGGCGCCCTCAACCGCCTGATTGCCTACCACAAGCTGACAGGGGAAGCGCTGAGCGAGCACCTGGCCCGCGAACAACTGCGTGACCTTTTCAAGGCCTACACACGCGCTATCAGCATTGAGGACATTCAGCAAAAAGTGGCGACGCAGTTTCATATCCGGCTCGCGGATATGCACTCGCCGCGCCGCGCCCGCGACGTGGCCCGCCCCCGCCAAGTGGCCATGTATCTGTGCAAGCAACTGACCCAGCATTCCTACCCCGAAATTGGCCGCGCCTTTGGCGGCCGCGACCACACCACGGTTATCCATGCCTGCGAGACCATTGACGCCCTTTTGCCCCGCGACAGCGTGCTGGCCGAGCACGTGCAGCTGCTGAGCGCCACCTTACAGGGCCGGCGCTAACATATGCCTACAAAATAGGCAGCGCGGACCCCGGAGGCCATGGCGGAATACTTGGCAAAAATGACACATTCACATAGGATTCGGACATGAAACTCAGCATCTCTCGCGAAACCCTTTACCGCTCTCTCCGCCACATGAGCAGCGTGGTTGAAAAGCGCTCGTCCATCGCCATTTTGGCCAACGTGCGCCTCAAGGCCACCAACAACACCCTGGAAACCACCGCCACCGACAACGACCTGTGCGTGCAGGGCACCGCCGAAGCCTTTGTGGACACCCCCGGCACCACCACCGTGGGCGCCTTAAAGCTATTTGAGATTGTCTCGAAAATCCCCGAAGGGGTGATGGTGGGCATGGAGCTGGCCGATGGTGGCAGCCGCTTGCATATCTCGGCCGGGAAGGCCAAGTTCAGCCTTGCCACTCTGGGCGCCGAAGCCTTCCCCGACATGAGCCGCATTGACGGCGGTGTGACCTTTACCCTCCCGGCGCCTGTGCTGAAAAAGCTGCTGGACAAGGTGCAATTTGCCGCCAGCAGCGACGAAACCCGCGCG
>CANHVX010000055.1 GCA_947464215.1 Pseudomonadaceae bacterium
GCCATTTTGGTGGCCAGCACCACCTTTTCTCGGCCGCCGTGGATGCTGAAAAAATTGCCGATGTAACGTTCGGTGTCGCCATAGGTTTCGGCGCTGACGGGGTTGGTAGGGTAGAGCTCGGCAGTATCCCAGAACGTAACCCCGGCTTCGAGCGCGTGGTGCAGCTGCGCGTGGGCCTCGGCTTCGGTGTTTTGGGTGCCAAAGGTCATCGTGCCCAGGCAAATGGTAGGGACCTGAAGGCCGCTGGTGCCAAGAGGACGGAGGGGAAGGGGGGATGCGCTGCTGTTCATGGCCCGCACCTTAATGGGTTCGGCCCGTGGCTTCAACTTTAATTTGGCCCCGGATATGTGCCTTTCACCCCCTTGAACTTTATCTTAAAATATGATTTTGTATGCAGCTGTAACACGTGCCGTTTTCCCCTAAGCCCACTGTGGTGGACCTTTGGGACACATTTCCCCCCCCTCTCATGTGGAGAAACGCTATGAGACGCGTTGTTGCCTTGATGACTGTGTTTCTTTCGCTGGTGGCCTTGGCCATTGGCACCCCGGCACAGGCCCAAAACAGGCCGTGGTCGGCTGTGGCTGTGGGTACGAGCCCCGTTATCTCGGCTGGTATAGCCCATGCTTACCCAAGCCGGCGGGCGGCTATCAATGTGGCGCTTTCGCAGTGCCGCAAAGGAGGCTCTCGGACGTGCCGGATTATAACGTCTTGGAGCCAAGGATGTATGTTTGTTTCGGTCTCTTACAACGCCCCTGGCGGTTGGGGGTATTCCACCAACAATGGCCAAGAGGCGGTGAATATCTGCCAGGTATACTCGCGTGGGCAAAGCTGCCAGCCGCCAATGTGGAGCTGTCTGTAAGGCGGGTTGCGAAACTGAGTTAGGTTGCCAACTCCCCCCCCCTTCACGAAGGGGGGGTGCTTTTTTTTGTGAAAGGGTTATGCTAATCATCGTGTTATGACACGGCGTATCTCTATATTCGAATGGGTTGGCAACCCCACCTTTGAGCGTATTGCCATTGGCGTTATTGTGGCCAATGCCGTGATTTTAGCCCTGGAAACCATGGTGCAGGATGCGGCGCTGGTGGTGCTGACGATGCTGGATAAGCTCTGCTTGCTGTTTTTTGTGGGCGAAATTGGGCTCCGCTGCTGCCACTGTGTGCGGGCCGCCCACTGGCAGTGGGGCGTGGGTGCCAAGGTGTATCTGCGCGATGGGTGGAACCTGTTTGATATTTTTGTGGTTGTTGCGGCGTTTCTGCCCGGCCTTGGTGCCCTGCGGACCTTACGTTTGTTGCGCTTGGTGGCGAAGCTGCCCAGCTTCCGCGACACCGTGGAAGACCTGCTGCATGCGTGCCAAAAAAGCTGGCAGGTGTTCAGCCTGGCCCTGTTTTTGACGCTGATTGGTGCGCTGACCGGCACGCTGGCCTTCCAAGACGTGATGCCCGCTGAGTTTGGCACCTTGAAGCGCGCGTTTATCACCTGCTATAGCATGATGTTTGGCGATAACGTTTCGGGGATTCTTTCGGCCATGAGCGGGATTAGTGTGCCGCTGACGTTGCTGTTTGCCTTTTTTGTGATGCTGATGCACGGGCTTGTGCTGGCCTTGGTGGTGAGCCTGGTGGTTGACCTGGTGCAACAACGGCGCACTGCCAAATAAGCTTTTGCCGCTGACCACAATGATTGCTTGCCCATGTGAAATGGCACGTTTACACTGCGTGCAATGCTAACATAATAAAGGTTGTTCTGATGTCTGTTGACCCCCGTATTGTTGCCCAATTGGTGCCGATGGTGATTGAACAAACGGCACGCGGTGAGCGCTCGTTCGACATCTACAGCCGCCTGTTGAAAGAACGGGTTATCTTCTGCACCGGGCAAGTGGAAGAACACATGGCCAACCTGATTGTGGCCCAAATGCTGTTTTTGGAGAGCGAGAACCCGGAAGGGGACATAAACTTTTACATCAACAGCCCCGGGGGTGTGGTGACGGCAGGCATGGCGATTTATGACACCATGCAATACATCCGCTGCCCCGTTTCCACCATTGTGATTGGCCAAGCCGCCAGCATGGGCGCCCTGCTGCTGGCTGGTGGCGCCAAAGGCAAGCGTTTTGCGTTGACCAACAGCCGGGTGATGATCCACCAGCCGCTGGGGGGAGCGCAGGGCCAGGCGACGGATATTCTTATCCAGGCTGAGGAAATCAAGCGCACGCGGGACATGATTAACGGCATTTTGGCGCACCACACCGGCCAAAAGGTTGACACCATTGCGACAGACACCGAGCGCGACAACTTTATGACCGCCCAGCAAGCCAAAGATTATGGCATGGTGGACCATGTGCTTGTGCAGCGTGAAGCGCCGAAGAAGAAGTAAGGCTTATGTGTGCGTAACAACGCCCCCTGCGGGGGGCGTTGGTTTTGTGTGGGTTGTGATGTGGGCTGTGTTTTATTGCCCGCGGCCTTCCCATGCCTTTTGGCTGACGAAAATGGTGTTGACGTGGGTTTCGGCGATGGCGAGATATCCATTTTTTTCCATGATGCGCGCGACCTCGGGCACCTTGGTATGTGTGCCGCCCATGCTATAAGCCACGCTTTCAACACACCAGATAAGCGGGTGATGCTGCGCAAAGGGGAAGGTTTGCAGCAGCTCGACATCGAGGCCCTCGACATCGAGATTCACCACCGTGGGGGTTTGCGGCAAGCTGCCCAAGGCCTCGGCCCAGGTGATGAGCGGCATGGCGATGGGGGCGACGCCGGCTTCGTCGGGGTGGAGGGTTTTCACTTTTGTGGCTTCGGCGGCGCTAAAGGTGTTCAGCGTGTGGCGGTGAAAGGCCCAATACGGTGCCGAACCACCTTTGCCGGTGTGGCTTATCCCGGCTTGCAGGAGGGTATCGCGCCGGCGGGTAAGGCGCCAGACGGGGGCGAAGGCGGGGTTGGGCTCGACCACTGTGCCACGGGCCCCGGCGCGGTAGAGCGCATAGGTGGTTGAAATGTATTGGGGGTGGTTGGCGCCGACATCGAGATAGGTGCAGCTGCGGGGCGTGATGCCCATCGTTTCCAGTAGTTTCAGGATGATGACATCCTCGGCGCCCTGGGCGTAGCTGGTGGTGCGCGGGCTGGTGATGACCAGGGCCCATGGACGCAGGCGGTTTTTGAGTGTGGCGCGGGTGTGATGATTCATGCCGGCGAGGTTGCCACACCGCCTCCTCCTCTGCCAGAGGAGAAAGCCCCCTTTTGGCTTGACACCCCCCGCTGAGACCTCCAAACTTGCCCAAACATAAAGCAGCCACCTTAACCTGCTGCAGAGAGGACCACACCCGCACCATGGCCAAAAAAAGCGACACCTCCGGCGCAAGCGGCACCCTGTATTGCAGCTTCTGCGGCAAAAGCCAGCATGAGGTTAAGAAACTCATTGCCGGCCCCACCGTGTTTGTGTGCGACGAATGTGTGCGGCTGTGCATGGATATTATACGTGAAGAAGAAGCCAGCCCAGGCACTGCCGCCACGGGAGCCGGCCGCACCCTTGGCCGTGATGGTGGCAAATTGCCGCCGCCTGCCGACATTCGCGCCGTGCTGGATGATTATGTGATTGGCCAAGACCGTGCCAAGCGCATTCTTTCGGTGGCCGTGTATAACCACTACAAGCGTTTAGAACATGCCAGCGGCCCCGGTGCCAGCAAAGACGCGGTGGAAATTGCCAAGAGCAACATCCTGCTGGTGGGGCCCACCGGCAGCGGCAAAACCCTGCTGGCCCAAACCTTGGCGCGCATTTTGGATGTGCCCTTCACCATAAGTGATGCCACCACGCTGACCGAAGCGGGTTATGTGGGCGAAGACGTTGAGAATATTATTTTAAAGCTGCTGCAAGCCGCCGACTACAACGTGGAGCGGGCGCAGCGCGGGATTGTTTACATTGACGAAATTGACAAAATTTCCCGCAAGGGCGACAACCCGAGCATCACCCGCGACGTGAGCGGGGAAGGAGTGCAGCAGGCGCTGCTGAAGCTGATTGAAGGCACCGTGGCCGCCGTGCCCCCCCAAGGTGGGCGCAAGCATCCGCAGCAGGAATTTTTGCAGGTGGACACCAGCAACATTCTGTTTATTTGCGGCGGAGCGTTTGCCGGCTTGGACAAAGTGATTGCCCAGCGTTTGCAAAAGCGCAGCATCGGCTTCAACGCCGCCGTTGCCGGGGAAGAAAGCCGTGGCGTGGGCGAGCTGTTCCAGCATGCCGAGCCCGAAGATTTGGTGAAATTTGGGCTGATTCCTGAATTTGTGGGCCGCTTGCCGGTGATGGCGATGCTTGGCGACTTGGATGAGGCGGCGCTTATCCAGATTTTGACCGAGCCGAAAAATGCGCTGATTAAGCAATATCAGCAGCTGTTTGCGATGGAAAATGTGCGGCTTACGTTTGCCAAGGATGCCTTGAATGAGGTGGCCAAGCAGGCCATTACCCGCAAGACAGGTGCCCGTGGCTTACGCGCCATTTTGGAAAATGTGTTGCTGGATACCATGTATGACCTGCCCAGCCAGCATAACTTGGAAGAAGTGGTTATCAATGCGGGAACGATTACTTCGGGCCAGGAGCCGCTAAAAATTTATACCGATGGTGTGCGCGAGCCGCTGCTGGATAAGCCTCTGAAAGCTGCTGAGGGCAAAACCAAGGGCCGCGCGAAAGCTGGTTGAGCGCGAGGAGCGCCACGTCGCGCCCTGTAGCGGGGAATTTTGGCCGCGGGTTGCCTTGTAAGGTTAGGCCTTTTCGTTTAAGACTGCACGGTTGCGTCTTCATGATCTGCTGCGAACCATGGGAGGCCCCTATGCAGCATACCTTTTTGCCATCTGACCCCACAAAAGGCGCGTTTTACGGAAACCCGGACCTGAAACAGCAGGCCCTGCAACGGTTGGCCAACTGGCCGGCTGAACATTATATTGCCAACGGCTGGAGCGAGGAATCTTCGTTCCTGGGCGTGGTGTATCGGCGGCGTTACTGCATGTTTGCGTTGATGGCGGGTAAAGGCCATCGGTCGCCCCGCGAGGTGCTTTGTGCGTTTGGCGTGCTTGAACGGATTCGGCAGATCTACGGATTGCCCCGTGCGTTCTCGGAGTTGGTGTATAAGGTGTATGACCGGCAACCCCAGCACGAACGGAAAGCCTTTGCGCTGGATATCATCGGTGCCACCCCGGTGGGCATGCCTCTGGAGCCTTTTGTTCGGAGTTTGAATGCACGCTACGGGGCCTATATCAGCGAACGTGCGCTCCGTAGTGCCTTGACTGACCCTTCCGCGAAGATATTGGCTGAACTGAAGGGGGTTATGCTTGAAGATGATATCGCCCATGTTGTGACAACGCGGTGTGGGCACACGCAGAACTCTATCGCGCATGTGATGAATTGAACACGGGGGGAGGGGGCTTCGGCCCCCTCCTTTTTTGCGGTGCGCGGTTGGGTGGCACTTCGCTTGCCACCTTACCTGAGTCTGGGCACCATGCGGGTAAGAATAGATGTCCTTCTTGTCACTCGGATTGTTTGAGTGCTAACGTGGGGCCTCAATAAGATGAAAGCCGATGCATGAGCAAGACTGTCCCAACCTCTATACCTGCACAAACGTTGCCGGTGCTGCCGTTGCGCAATATTGTGGTCTTCCCCCACATGATTGTGCCGCTGTTTGTCGGCCGCGAAAAAAGCGTGCGGGCGTTGGAAGATGTGATGAATGCCAGCAAGCAGATTATCATGGTGACCCAACGCGATGAAGCCCAAGATGAGCCCGATACCGACGGTGTTTACCGCGTGGGCTGCCTGGGCAACGTGCTGCAAATGCTGAAGCTGCCCGATGGCACCGTGAAGGTTTTAGTAGAAGGCCAAACCCGCGTGCGCCTGACCGACGTGCGCGACGAAGGCACCATGTTTACCGCGCGGGCAGAAAATTTTGTGGAGCGCCAAGGTGACGAAGAAGAGCTGGAAGCCCTGGTGCGCACCGTGGTGGCCGAATTTGAAGAATATGTGAAGCTGAATAAAAAGATACCGCCGGAAGTTCTGGTGAGCCTGGCCGCGATTGATGAGCCGACACGCCTTGCCGATACCATTGCCAGCCACCTGAACCTGAAAATTGAGCAAAAGCAAGAATTGCTGGAGCTGGATTTGGTGGATGACCGGTTGGAAAAGCTTTACCAATTCATGGAAAATGAAATTGGTTTGCTGCAAGTGGAGCGCAAAATACGCACCCGCGTGAAAAAGCAAATGGAGAAAAGCCAGCGCGAGTATTACTTGAATGAGCAAATGAAAGCCATTCAGAAAGAACTGGGGGATGGCGAAGAAGGCGATTTGGGCGGCTATGACAAAAAGCTGAAAGAGCTAAAGCTTAGCCCCGAAGCCAAAGAAAAAGCCGAAACCGAGCTTAAAAAGCTACGCATGATGAGCCCCATGAGCGCGGAAGCCACCGTGGTGCGCAATTATTTGGATGTGCTGTTTGGGCTGCCCTGGGGCAAGACCAGCAAGCTGAAAAAAGACCTCGGTTATGCCCAAGATGTGTTGGACGCTGACCACTTTGGCCTGGAAAAGGTAAAAGAGCGCATTGTGGAATACTTGGCGGTGCAACAACGTGTGGCCAAGCTAAAAGGGCCGATTTTGTGCCTGGTGGGGCCCCCGGGGGTTGGGAAAACCAGCCTTGCCGAAAGCATTGCCAAAGCCACCGGCCGCACCTACGTGCGCATGGCCCTGGGCGGTGTGCGCGATGAAGCTGAAATACGCGGCCACCGCCGCACCTACATTGGTGCGCTGCCGGGGAAGATTATCCAGAACCTGAAAAAAAGCGGCAGCATGAACCCGCTGTTCCTGCTGGATGAAATTGACAAGTTGGGGCAGGACTTCCGTGGTGACCC
>CANHVX010000056.1 GCA_947464215.1 Pseudomonadaceae bacterium
GTTGGTGAGGCGTGAGCCATCGCCGATAAACTGGTTGGCGCTGATGTTGCCGGTGGTGCTGATGCCCCCTGTGACGCTGACGGCCATGAAATTGCCGGCGCCCGTGGTGCTAACACCCGCCCCGACATAGCGCCCGGTGGTATCTATATACGCTGTGCCGCTGGTGCCACCGGTGGTGAAGCTGATGGTGCCGCCGTTACCCACCACGATGTTGGCGCTGGTGCTGACGATACGGTCGGTGGTGAGGCCGGTAATGGCCGCGGCGTTGATGTTGGTGAGCAGGGAGCCATCGCCCGCATGGGCGCCAATAAAACGGTTGGCGCTAATGTTGCCGGTAACACTGACGCCCGCGACGGTAAGCAGGCTGGTGGCGTTGTTCCATAACAAACCCGCGCTGCCGGCAAAGGCGCCGGCATTGTTAAACTGCACTTGTTGGTCGGCCCCGGCTGCTACCGAGGGGTTGGTGGCGGTGCAATCTAGCCCCGTGCCCGCCCCGTTGGCGACACAAAAGCGGTTGGCGGTAAGGCTGCCGATACGGGCATCTTGGGGGGCGGCGGCGTTACAGTTTAGCTGCGTGCCCGCCACGTTGGCCTGACACCAGCCACTGCTGCTGATGGCGCCAATGCGCGAATCGCCGGACATGCTCTTCCAGTCGGTGCCATCGCAAAAGACCACAATGCCGGCGTTGCCTGCGTAGACAATATCGCCTTCGCGGCCGAAGGGGTTGCTGCAATCGGCCCAGGCCGGGCCCGCCACTACCGCCGCGCACAGCCCCACCCACAGGCACACCGCCCAACGCCATGCGCTGGCCGTGTTCTGCCCTTTTATATAACCAACGCCTGCATGTTGCCGCATGGGGGCAATTTCAGCCATTTGCGGCGGGATGTCATGCCCTGATTGCGCTTAAGCGCATGAAGTTGTCGGGGATTGTGATATTTGAGCCATACCTTTTGGTATACGGCTCATTTACCCCCCATTCTCACGCGTTTAGCGCGCGCCGAAACGCGAGCCACCGCCCATGCGGCGCGGACGCGACGTGCCACCGCCCGGTGCGCCCCGTGACGGCTGGCCCCGGAAGCCGCCTTGCGACGCCCTTTGGCCGCCGCCCTGGCCGCCTTGGCCCCCTTGGCAGCCGCCTTGGCCCTTACGCGTGCGCGGTGCCAAGGCGCCCTGATGTTCGAACTCGGCTATCGCCATTTTGGGCTCCATGCCGTCTATCTGGTTCAGCTCGATCTTTTTACCGAGCATCTTTTCGATATCGCGCAGCATGGGCATATCGGACGGGGCGACAAACGAAATCGCGACCCCGCTTTCGCCCGCGCGGCCCGTGCGGCCAATGCGGTGCACGTAGTCTTCGGCCACCTGAGGGAGGTCAAAATTTATCACGTGCGAGAGCTGCTTGACGTCGATGCCGCGGGCGGCGACATCGGTGGCGACCAGCACCTTCAGCTTGCCATCGTGCATTTTGGTGAGGGTGCGTTTACGGGCATTTTGCTTCATGCCGCCGTGCAGAGCTTCGGATGCATAACCCACTGCGACCAGCTTCTTGGCCAGTTTTTCCGAGCCATGTTTGGTGGCGGAAAACACGATGGCTTGGGTGACATCGGGGCTTTTGAGCAGCGTTTCCAGCAAGGCCATCTTGTGCTCGGGGCCATCGGCGCGCAGCACGTGTTGGGTGATTTGGCTGTGATTCTCGCGCACGGGGGCGAGTTCTACTTTGGACGGGTTGCGCAGGACCTTTTGCGCAAACTTGGCCACCGACGGCGTGAAAGTGGCTGAAAACAACAGCATCTGTGGGCGTGGGGCGCAGGCGTTGATTTTCTCGAGGATGCGCTCGACGGGCTTCAGGAAGCCCATATCGAGCATTTTGTCGGCTTCGTCGAGCACGACGACCTCGACACGGGTGAAATCGATTTTGCCCTCTTGCATGTGGTCGATCAGACGGCCGGGCGTGGCCACCAGCACATCGAGCGGGTTGGCCAACAGATTATACTGCGGGCCATAGCCCACGCCGCCCACGATGACGCCCGCACGCACCTGTGCCTCGCGGCTGAAGGTACGGACGTTATCGGCCACTTGCTGCGCCAGTTCTCGCGTGGGGGTAAGCACCAGCACCCGTGGCCCACGGCCCCGCACGCCGGACGGGCCCGACAGCACCCGATGCAACACCGGCAACACAAACGCCGCCGTTTTACCGGTACCCGTTTGGGCGCAGGCCATGACATCGGCCCCTTGCATCACCAGCGGAATGGCCTTGGCCTGCACCGGTGTGGGTGTTGAAAAACCGCCTTTTTCCAAGGCTTGAAGCAACCGCGCGTTGAGCTGAAATGACGAAAAATACATGAGCGTAACCTATCTGTGTTGATGGTGTGGCACCACAACACAAGGGGAGGGAGCTACTGCGGCTAAGGGATGCCCCATATGGGTTTCCGGCTTGGCCATTGGGGGTTATATGGTGCTAAATGATTAAAATATCAAGTGCTATTGTCTGTTTTGACAAAAATAGATTGTGTGCCATGCTTAACAGACCCCTTTAGAAAGGCTTTTTATGCAGCAGATTTACACCATTTCCGGCATGCACTGCGGTGCCTGTGTGGCCAAGCTAACCAAGGCTTTGGAGCCTCTGGTAACCACCGTGAAAGTGACCCTTTCGCCCCCACAGGCCGTTGTGACCTCGGATAAACCTATCCCGCTTAAAACCCTGCATGACGCCGCCGCCTCTGCGGGCGCCTACAAACTGGCATTGTATATGGGCACTGACCAACCTGCCCCCGCTACGGCCGCTGGCTGGCTGAAAACCTACCGCCCGTTGCTGCTGATTGCCGCCTATCTGGCGATTATCCCCTTGGCGAGTGGCGGTGGGCTGCATGGCTGGATGACGGGATTTATGGCTGGATTTTTCCTGGTTTTCTCGTTCTTCAAGCTGCTGGACCTTGATGGGTTTGCCGATGCCTATGCCAGCTATGACCTGCTGGCCCGCCGCTGGAAGCCCTACGGCTATATCTACCCCTTCCTGGAATTGGGCCTGGGCCTTGCCTATGCCTTCCAACTGGCCCCCGTTGCCACCCATGTGGCGGCGCTGGTGCTGATGGGTTTCAGCAGCCTGGGCGTTATTGCTGCTCTTCGGGAAAAACGACCAATACGTTGCGCATGCCTTGGCACTGTGCTGAACCTGCCCATGACCACCGTAACTTTGGTGGAAGACGTGCTGATGATGGCAATGGCTTTGGCGATGTTGCTTTTCTTTACCCATTAAACCCTCATACAGAAAAACCCCTGATGACAGGGGTTTTCCTTGTTACAGGTTAGAACGGTTTGGGGATAAGACCACCCATGCTTTGCATCGGGCCCAGGGGGTTATTCTCGTTGGTGGTCGACTCCAGCGTCGGGGTTCCGTTCCAGAGCTTATAGGTGACGGTATCGTGCACCAGCACCAAGGTGGCCGAAAACTCCCAGCCCGTTGTTTTCACGCGCTTTTTGAACCCAAATAAGTCGGCTGGAATGTTACCTTCGCGCTTGTTTTGCACGTTTTGCGCACGAATCACGTAGGCATGGCAGCCTTCACGTGCATCGACACACTTACGGATACCGGCCGGCAAATCTTCCAAACGGAACGAGGCACCAAACAGATTGACCACGTCCACATAATTCAGAGCCCGTGCGTTGGGCACAAGATCGGGGCTTAAGCCTAGGCCACGCAATTCGGTTTTGGTGGTTTTGCCTTGCTCGACTTTATCGAAGGCCGCCTTGGCGTCGGCGTAGCCCGCCCATGGGGACTTGGTGACATTGGTGCTTTGGGGTAGCACGGTGCAGCCGCCTACCACGACCGTGGCCGATATCAGGGCCAGAATTTTGAATGCGTCGTATTGGCTATTTGGTTTCATGGGGTGAGCTCCTTACTCATCTTTCTTATGCACAGCGTGGCGCGGGCCCATGTCTAAAAACTGTCATTTTTCCCATGCGGTTTTGCCTAATATCTTGAGATTATTCTTTTATTGCAATGCACGCCAACACACTGTGCAGGTGCACGATGATCTGACGCGCAAACCCTTGCTGGCCTTACATTTTCGGCTTTGTCAGGGGGTGATGCGGTGCAGCGTGCATACGGGCGAATACTTAAAAATAGCTTTTCATTCAATAATTTAACGCCACACACCCTGTGCTGCATTGCGAAAAAATGGCGGTTTTGCGCGCTGCAGCATGGCACCAGACCCCATACATACTCTGAGATTTGCACACCATGTCCGAACAGGCACCTTCCCCCCTCCTCCACGCCGCCCCGTTTGATATGGCCCGTTATACCGCATGGATGCAGCGTGTGGACCGCCTAAGCCACTGGCTGGGCCTAAGCCTGCACGTGCGCGGCGCCACCCAAAACCTTACCCTTGGCGATATTTTCCTCTTCAACCACTTCACCCGTTTTGAAACCGCAGTGCCGCCCTACCTCCTGTTCCGCAACACCGGCGCGGCCTGCCGCAGTGTGGCCCACCACAGCCTCTTTCACGTTCACCCCTTGCTGACAAAACTGCTGAATGATGCCGGTGCCGTGCCCTCGAACTTGCCGGGGCTGCTGCCGTTTCTGGCCAAAGAGATTCTGCGCGGCCGCAAGATTATCATCTTCCCGGAAGGGGGGCTCATTAAAGATAAGCATGTGATTGATGCCCATGGCGACTATGGTATCTATTCCAACAGCATAAGCGGCTTCCGCAAGCACCACCGCGGCGCCGCCGTGCTGGCTACCTATTTGGATATTCTGAAATACCACCTGCGCGACCTGCTGGCCCGCAATGACACCCCCGCCCTTCACCACTGGCTGGCCGAACTTGGCCTGCCCGACCATGACGCCCTGAGTGCCGCCGTTGGCAAGCCAACCCTGGTGGTGCCCAACACCATCACCTTCTTCCCCATCCGCAGTGAAGGCAACCGCTTAACCCGTTTTCTGGGCGGCACCTTGGGCGAACTTTCCGATGAAGTGGTGGATGAAGTGGCCACCGAAACCAACATCTTGTTCCGCCCCACCGACATGGATGTGACCGTTGGCGACGCCCTGCCCACCCTGCTAGCCCCCCACCGTGGCGAAAGCATGCTCTGGCGCCACGGCCTGCGCCATGCCACCACCGTGGAGGATATCTTTAACCTGAACTTTGGCCCCGCGCACTGGTTGCAGCCCGTTTTGCAACGTAAAATTGACCTGGCCGTTTCTCGCTTGCGCGACCGCACGATGCGCGCGCTCTACGCCGGACTTACCATCAACCTGCACCATGTGGTGGCCCAAATTATCCATGAGCTGCAAGCCCGCGGGCAAGCCCAGGTACCTGCACATACCTTCCACACCCATATCTTCTGGGCCCTTAACCGGCTGCGTGAGCAAGCCAACCAAAACCCCCACCTGATGCTGCATGCCAGTATTGTTGACCCGCGCGTTGCCCTAGATGCCCTGCACGGCCGTGGCCACCGCCTGCTGCGGTTTTTAGAGATGCTGCGCCGCGCCCGTTTGGTGAAACGCAAAGGCCATGGGGCGGAGGCGTTCTATCTGCTCTCGAACCGGCTTGATGACATTGTGATGAATGACGATGTGCGCCTTGAACACCCCGTGCGTTTACATGTGAATGAAGCGGCCGCACAACCCGCGGTGCGCCTTGCCATACGCTGGGCCCTGCAACACACCCCCAAAGCCAGCCCCGCTACCCTTGCCCGCGCCACCTTTGCCACCATGCACGCCAGCTGGCACCACGCCTTTGCCGCCAGCCGCCAGCACCGCTATGCGCACCCCATGCCCCACGATGCCGGTTCTCCCCGTTTGCTGGAACCTAAAGCCAGCAATGGTAAGGGCGTTTTGCTTATCCATGGTCTTTCAGCCTCGCCAGCCCAATTGCTTGGGATTGCCAAAGAACTAAAAACCCTTGGCCATACCGTGTTGATGCTCCGCTTGCCCGGCCACGGCACAGCCCCTGAAGACCTTGCCGCCATACGCCACACCGACTGGCTTACCGAAGCCGAACACGGCCTTAGCCTTTTGGAAGGTTTAGGCCTCCGCGTGTCTGTGATGGGATTTTCGACCGGCGGGCTTGTTGCCTTGCGCTTAGCCCAGCTGTTCCCCACCCGCATCGCCAAGGTGATTGCGGCGGCGCCGCCTCTGCGCCTTGTCTCGCATCTGCGCCACTTGCTGCGCCCCGCCATGGTGGCCAACGCGCTGGTGCGTGTTATCCCGTTTATGAACCGTGTGTTCCCCTATGGCATCATCCCTTGGTATTTCACCCACACGGATGAACCTGAACTTTGCTATGACCGCCTGCCGCTGCGGGCCGTGCGTGAGTTGCAAATTCTGGCTGACCGCGTGCACGCCCATGCCCCCCACACCTCCACCCCAACCCTGCTGCTGCAAGGGGACAACGATGATGTTGCCAACCCTGCTGTAACCCAGCTCTTTGCCAAGGCATCTCGGCACTACCGCCTGGTGATGTTGCCCGCGCAAGGCCACGGCATTGTGGCCCACAACCGTGCCCAGAGCTGGAGTTATATCCACAGTTTTTTACAGGAGGCGCCCGATGTCTAACCTTACGCA
>CANHVX010000057.1 GCA_947464215.1 Pseudomonadaceae bacterium
ACGCAAGTGCTGCAACGGGCCTGGAAGCTGGCCCAGGCGCGCAACGAGCTGGCGCTGAACCGTCCTTCGCAGGCGCTCGAGGCGCTGAAGCAGATGAATCTCGGGGCCGACCGCGAGGCGGCGCGGCTGGCGATGGAGGCGCAGTGGCAGGCGCAAAATTGGCAGGCCGCGTCACAGGGTCTGGAAGGTTTGTTAAGTAAGGTTCCCGCAGCCGTGTTGGTCAGCAACACCGAGGCGCAGCTCGATGTGTTTAAGCTGGGTTATGCCTACGGCCAGTTAAAGGATGCCAAAAACCTGGCAGCTCTCAAACGCCGCTATGCCGAAGCCTGGCCCAAGCTGCCCAAACTGGCCGATAACCTGAACGCAGTGGCCGCCAGCAGCGGCGTGGAAGGCGTGCCCCCCGAAGGCGGGGCGATGGAAGCTCTCACCACCGCATTGTCCCAAATTAATGCGCTGAACGACCAAATTCAGGCCACACGGCGCACCATTCGCCAGGGCCAGGAAACCCGCGAAGAATATAACAAGCGCATGCGCTATATGGAGCTTCTGCCCCCGCCGGCGCTGTAAATGCTTAAAACCCGAGAGACAAAAGAACCAGTCCCACACTGCCCACGGCAATGCGGTACCAACCAAACACGCGGAAGGTGCGGCGCGACACAAACCCCACCAACCAACGCACTACCAGCAATGCGCCCACAAACGCGGCGGCAAAGCCAACACCAATCAGGGCCAAATCGTCCACACTCAGCAGGTCGCGCTGTTTCCACAGGCTCAGGGTCACGGCGCCCACCATGGTGGGTATAGCCAAGAAGAACGAGAATTCAGCCGCCACTTTGCGGTTCACGCCCAGCCACATGGCGCCCATGATGGTGGCACCGCTGCGGCTCACGCCGGGCACCATGGCCATGCATTGCATCAGGCCAATTTTCAGGGCCATTTTCCAATCAATCGCGTCAATGTCATAAACCTTGGCCACAGGGCGGCGGGTGCCTTCCAGCCACAAAATCACCAGGCCTCCCAGCACCAGCATCACACACACCACCCAGGGGTTGAAGAGCACGGCGGTAATCCAGTCATGCAGGGCCACACCTATGGCGGCGGCGGGCAAAAAGGCACACAGCACACTCAGCACAAAGCGGCGGGCATTGGCGCCGGGGTTGGTGCGTTGGGGCAGCTCGGTCAGGGTGTCCCACAGCTTGGCAAAATAGAGCACGCAAATGGCCAGAATCGCTCCCAACTGAATGGCAATTTCAAACACTTTGCCGGGGGGCCCTTCAAAGCCGGTAAAGTGGGCGGCCAGAAGCAGGTGTCCGGTGGAAGAAACCGGCAGAAATTCCGTAGCCGCTTCCAACGCACCAAGCCCCAGGGCTTGGGCATAAAGCATCACATCCATCGCCAAAACCTAGGCTTAGGGGGTTTGGCTTTTCAGCCATTCCACCAGTTCGTCTTTTTCGCGCACACCCACCAGGCTGCTTACCGGCTGGCCATCTTTGAAGGCGATGAGGGTGGGTATCCCGCGTATGCCAAAACTAACAGGGGTTTCCAGGTTTTCATCCACGTTCATTTTCATCACGGTCACGCCGGGCACTTCGCGAGCGGCTTCTTCCAGAATGGGGGTCAGCACCTTGCAGGGTCCGCACCATTCGGCCCAGAAATCCACCACCACGGGCGTGCTGCTTTTCAACACTTGGGCTTCAAATTCGCCATCATTGATACTGGCCAGCGTGCTCATAACGTCTCTCCCTTTTGGTGTGATAAATATAGGCTGTTGTAGCCTAGTTTTGGCCAGAAATAAACCCCTCAGCGGCACGGGGGTCGCCATTGTGCACCTCCACCAGCACGGCGGTGTCCACCCACACAATGCCCCCTTTTAGGGTTGCATGGGGCCACACGCGGCGCGCAGCGGCCATATACCCGCACACTTGGGTGCGGTAGGCGTCGGGCACGGGGTCGCACGGGGTGCCGGTTTTAAAGTCAAGAATCCAGCAAACGTCGCCGCGCCACACCACCACATCGGCCCGGCCAAGGCGGGTGCCAGCGGGGCTCTCTACGGCAAGCGGAACCTCATAGTGGGGGGCATCAAATATCCACGGCAAGGCTGTGCGCACACGGGCCACAGTCGCCTCAAGGCGGGCGGCCATGTCGGCGGGCACGCGCAGGGGGGCACCTTGCAAGGCGGCATGGGCCCACTCTCCCCACACTTGCTCGGGGGTTTGCAGAGGGGCTGGCGGGGGCAGGTCGTCGGCCACGCGGCCAAGCCACACAGGCGCAGCGGGTGTCTCAAGGGTCTTGGCCTGCGCATCACGCGCAGCCTCATCAAAATCATCGCCCACCACCATCCTTTCGGCATGGTGCCGCACCGCGGGCAACCGGCCGATGCCCTCGGCAACCACCTCATACCACGTCTCGCCTTTGTTTTTGCTTTGGCCTTCCCACCCCATCACCACCAGCCAATCTTTGGCACGGGTCATGGCCACATAAAGCCCCCGCAGGGCATCAGCACGGCGGCGTTTTTTCTCCGCCGTAATCAAATCATCTTCAAGGGCACTTATGTCTTCACCTTGCTTAAACAGAACCAGGTCATCGCCCCACAGAAGTTTGTCTTTGCTGATATCATCCATACGCAGCTGAGTTTCAGGCAAAATCACCAAGGGGGCTTCCAACCCTTTGGCACCGTGCACGGTCAGCACGCGCACACCTGTGCTGTGGGTGGTGGGGGTGGGCAGGTCTTCACGTTCCAGCTTCACAATAAGTGTGCGCAGGTCAGGCGCATGTTCGGCCCAGCCCATCAGGGGGGCAAGCACGTGCATGTCCAGCCCATAGTGCACCACAGCGGCCTGCACCAAGGCGGCGGGGGGGCGTGTGCGCATGGCACCAAACATGGCCATATCCGCCTCTTCAACACCCGTTAAACGCACGTGCAGAAGCTCAGTGGCACCATGGGCAACCCGCATCACACGGTCGTCGCTCCAGCCATAGAAGGCGCGCAGCACCTGCACCAGCGCAACACGGTCAGCGGGGTCAAACACCCAACGCAGCAACGCCACCATATCGTCCACCACGGGAAGAGAAATCCCCCGCGTCGCCTGCACGGGGATACCATGCTGGGCCAGCACACCGGCCACTAAGCCGGCCATATCATTTTTTTGCACAACCACCATCACGTCAGCCCATGCCAGCGGGCGCTGCGTGCTGGGCAGAACCACACCGCGGGCATATTGTTCGCTAAGCCATGCGGCCAGTTGGGTGGCAACGGCTACTTTGGTGCGCGCACCGGCCGCGGCGTGGCGGTCTTCGGGCAGAGCCCACGGCGCAACATCGGCTTTCGTGGCTGCCATGCGCGGCCAAAGCTCAACGCGAGAAGGCCGTATCGCCGCCGTAATATGCCCCGGCCACACATCTCCGGCATCTCCCGTGTCGCCCAGAATCTCTGCGGCCAGCGGTGCCAAAACCGCATCCACCAGCTCCACAATGGCCGCACCATTGCGGAAGGTCGTATCCAGCGCCACGGTGCGGAAGGCATCTCCGCCCCAGGCCTGCAACAGGGCGCGCAGGGCGGTAAAGTTTTCCGGTATGGCGCCCTGGAAGCGGAAGATGCTCTGCTTCATGTCACCCACGGCCAGCGCGCTGCGGGGTCCATCGCCGCGGTCACCGGCCAATACGTTGCGGGTAAGCCAGGCCACCACTTCGCCTTGGCGGGCGTTGTTGTCTTGGGCTTCGTCCACCACAATGTGGCGGAAGCTGCGGTCCATCTGGTGCCACAGCCAGGCCGCATCGCCGCTGTCCACGGCGGCAAACACGCGGGTCAGCGCCGTTAACAGGTCGTGGAAATCCACCGCACCCAGCTGGGTTTTGCGGGCATGGTAGGTGGCACGCACATAGTGTGCCCACACCAAAAGGGCTTCGGTCAGGGTGCGCCCGCGTGCGGCGTGGCGCCCTTTTAGGGTGGCCAGAACGCGTTCACCCGCAGTCATCAACGCGCCAAACGCGTCCTCGCCAAGGGCTTTTTTCTGGGCCGCATCCAAGATGCGTTTGCGGACATTTTTTTGGCTATCCACCACCAAAAAGTCCACCCACAGCTCTTCGCGCCTCGCACCCTGCGCACGCAAAATGGCGGCCGCATCGTGGCCCACGTTTGCCTCGGGGAAGGCGGCCACCACCCGCCGCAAGATCATCTCGTCATGCACATCGGGCACCTGCGGGGCAAACAGCACGGCATCGGGCGGCAGGTCCAGGGCGGCGTCAAGGCGCGCCATCAGGTCGGGCAGGCTGCCATCGGCCAGCACCGCATCCAGCTTGTCCCACGCCCCAATCATCAGGCGGGTTAGGTCATCCCAGCCACGCTCGCCCAGCTCATCCAGCAAGGTGCCCAGGTAGCCGGCAATTTCGCCATCGGCCTGCATCAAAAGGGTGTCCTGAACATCCCGCAGCAACCGGTCTTGGGCACCTTTGTCCATCAGGGTGAAGCCATCCACCAGCCCGGCTTCCATCGGCATGCGGGCCAACACCTGTTGGGCCAGCGCGTGGATAGTCCCGAACATCGGCCCTTCCAGCGCCACCTGCACCGCAATCTCCGCCATACGTGGGGCTAAGGGGTGGGGGGAATTTAGGTCCAAATCGGCACGGGCACGCGCGCGCAATGTGTCGTCATCATAGGTGGCCCAGGTGCGCACCAGGGCGGCAAAACGCTCGGCCATTTCAGCAGCGGCCGCGTTGGTAAAACTAAGGGCAAGAATATGCTGCGGCAGCAGCGTCGGGTCTGTCAGCAGCAGGCGCAACAGGCGGCGAATCAGCACGGTGGTTTTGCCGGTGCCGGCGTTGGCCGAGGCCCACACGCTCACCGCACCATCCAGGGCCATGTGCTGGCGGCGGGTGGCATCGGCCACCACGCGGTCAAGGGGAAGAACGGCACTCATGCGCAGCCTCCATCGGCGCGGCGGCAGAGGCCGGCCAGCGCACAGTGTTCACAGGCGCCGGTGGGCACCACACCACCGCCGTTCATGTCGGGCAGGGCGGGCCAGGGCGCACCTTCGGGGCCAAAACGGTCCACCCACGCGGCCATGGCTTCACTCACGGGTTCAATGAGGTCCGCTATGTCATAATCTTTGCGCACCAGGGGCTCACGCCCATAGCCGCGCAGCTGCCACACGGCCACACGGTCCACGGTTTGGCTGGCGCGGGTTGCCATCCAGGCTTCCAGCGGCAGTTGGGGCTTGGTGCCGTCTTTCAGCTGCGCTTTGGTGGGCGGTGTTCCGGTCTTAAAATCCACAATTACCATCCCCGCCCCCCCCTGCTCCACACGGTCGGCTTTGGCATGCAACATCACAGGCCCCACGTGGGTTTCAAGCCGATGCTCCACCGCAGACACCACACGCCCATCGGCCACCCACTGCCGCACCAAGGCGGGGGCCAGCTGGCGCAAGCGTGGTCGCCAGAGGGCCTGCATCACGGCATGTTCACGGTCCAACAGCGCCTGGCCGGTGCGCAGCAAAAATGCCTCCACCTCATCGGCATTGGCGGCGGTCACGGTGGGGAAGGCACGGCCCGCCGCTTCCAGCCATGCATGGGTGAGAAGGCCTCCCGCACGGGGGTCGCGGGGCTCATCCAGGGGGTCAAGCGGGCGGAGGTTCAGCACGCGCTCGGCATAGGCACGGTAGGGGCAGCTTACCATGCTTTCCACCAAGCTCGCGCTCCAGCCAAGGGGCCGGGCGTCACCCGTAGGCCGCCAGGTGCCAAGCGGCACACGGGGCCGTGGGCGCACCAACTGGCTGGGGCTGGCCTGAAGGGGAAACGGCGGGGCATGGGCTGGCCAAAGCGGAGACATCACTGCCGGGGCACCCGTGTCATCTCTCTGGGCGCGGGTGGCAATCACGCGGCCGCTGCCATTGGCTAAAATCTGTGCCCCATCGGCTAACAGCCGTTGGGTGAGCGTGGCATGGTCGGGCAGATGCAGCGCGCGGCGCTGGGCGCCACTTAGGGCACTATGGGCGCGCGGGGCGGGCCATACGCCCACATTCATGCCGCACACAAAGGTTATGTCTGCGGGCACAGCACGGGCTTGGGCCACGCCCACCACGCGCACGGGGCCGCGCGGGGCGGGCGCACGGGCCTGCAACGCAAGCTCCAACCAGGCACAAGCGGTGGGGGCGTCATAGCGGCCTTCCAAACGCGCCACATCCTCCATCCACACACGGGCCTCGGCGGGCACACCATCGGCAAAAATCTCAGGCCCCAGGGCCCAGGCCAACCACTGCCCAAGGGTGGCCATGCGGTTGGGGCGCCAGGCACGGGCGGCCGTCATAATGGTCTGGCCCCAGTCCGTATCACCCAAGGTCAGGCTGGCGCGGTTGGCAAGGGGGATACTCCACCGCGCCAACTCGCCCTGGAGGCGGCGGGCAAACAATGCGGGGGCCACAATCTGC
>CANHVX010000058.1 GCA_947464215.1 Pseudomonadaceae bacterium
GTTGGCGCCGAGCGGCATGGGGCCGCTGCGGCCATCAGGGTTGGTTTTGCCCAAGCACTCGGCCCATAACGAGTCAAACCACAGGTTGAAGTTTTTCAGCGGCCCACCATAGGTGTAAACCAGGTGCATCGGCGTGTTGGCCGCTAAGTGGAGCTGGGCGGCCTGCACCGGGGCGCTGGCGGTGGGGTTGGCCACAAAGGCGTCCCACACGTCACGCCCGCCGGCCAGCAGCTCGCCCGCATCAATGCCCAGCAGGGCGCAGGGGGTTTGTAGGGTTTCATAGAAGGCCGAGAAGCGGCCATTCACCTTGGGGTGGTGGGGGAAGAGCGCGCCACGCTGGGCTTTGGCAAACAGGGCCATCGGGTTGCTGGGGCCGTCTTCGGTCACCACGGCCAGATGGGGCCCGATGTCTATGCCGCGCGCGGCAAACGCTTCGGCCACTACGCCCAGCATGGCTACGGTTTCCAGCGTGGTGCCCGATTTGCTCACGCCAATCACACCTGTTGTGGTCAGGTCAAGGTTGGCCAGCAATTCACCGAAGGTGGCGGGGCACAGGTGGTCCAGTGTCACAAGCCGCACGCGGGCGCCGGTGCCCGAGGGGTTGGCCCATTGGCGCAACATTTGGGCGCCGTAGCTGGCGCTGCCAAGGCCCATCAGCAGCACATCGGTGAAGCGGTTGGGCCAGTCCCGCAACGTCGCGGCCAGGTTGTCATTCAGGCCGAGGGGGGTAAACGCGGGGCCAAAGCCGGGGTGGGTGCCGGCGGTGGCGTCAGCCACAAAATGCATCAAGGCGGCCTGTTGGCTGGGCGTGAGGGGGTGTGGGTCATGCCCGATAACCGCCCAGCCCGTATCAAGTTTGTGGTGCACAACCATTGTTTTGTCTCCTGTTAGGGGGTTTCTGTGTCCAGGCCAACCAGGGCACGGGCAAAGGCGGGGGCGTCAAAGGGGCCAATGTCGTCAAGCCCTTCGCCGGTGCCGATGTAAAACACCGGCAACGGGGTGGGCAGGGCGTCGGCCAACGCCAGTAAAAACCCTGCCTTGGCCGAGCCATCCAGCTTGGTCACAATCACGCCAGTGGCGGGTATTTGGGCATGAAAGGCCTTCACTTGGGCCAGGGTGCTTTGGCCAAGCGTGGCATCCAGCACCAGCCATACCTGGTGGGGCGCCTCGGGGATAAGCTTTTTCACCACACGGGCAATTTTGGGTAGTTCGGCCAGCAGGTCGTGGCGGTTAGGCAAGCGCCCCGCGGTGTCTATCAGCACCATATCGGCCTGGTCGCGCAGGGCCTTGTCCACGGCCGCATAGGCCACACCGGCGGCGTCCCCGCCCGAGGCGCCGGCCAGAATATCCACGCGGCCCTTTTTGCGGGCGGCATCATCAGCGCGGCCGGCCCATACGGCCAGCTGTTCAGCGGCGGCGGCGCGGAAGGTATCGGCGGCCCCAACCACCACATGGGTGCCGGTGCGGGCCCATTGGGCGGCCAATTTGCCCACGGTGGTGGTTTTGCCCGAACCATTTACACCCGCGAGCAGAATAACGGTTGGGCCCGTGGCTGTGGGGGTAAAGGGCTGGGCCAGGGGGGCCAGGCGGGCGGCAATCACGGTGGCCAACCCGGTGCGCAGGGCATCCAGCGTCAAAGGCGCGGGCAAACCAAGGGCGGCCAGGTCTTTCAGCAGGGCGTGGGTCATGGGCATGCCGCAATCGGCCTGCAGAAGGGTGTCTTCCAACGCGTCACGCAGGGGGCCATCCAGGGTTGTGCCCAGGCCCACAGCATGTTTCAGCCCATCGGCCAAACCAGATGCTGTTTTTTTAAGTCCTTTGGCAATACTGGCAAACCAGCCCATATCAGGTGCCCTCTCTTAGCGGGAAGGGATATACGTCGGCGCCACATCTGTCCAGTGTTTCATAGCCGCGTGGCGGGCAAGGGTGGCGGTGGTTTCGGCTTTGGCGGCGGCCGAAAGGGGCGCGCTCATCCACAGCCCCACAAAGGGGAACACCCACACGAAGGCATAAGCATAATGGCGGTGGCGGCAGGCGGCCATAAAGGCCAGGCCAAACACGGCCCAACCCAACAGGAAGACAATGGCACCCGCACCATCGCCGGTTAGGGCGTGCCCCAGGCCGGGGATAACACTGGCGGCCACGGCCACATTCCAGTGTGTGGCGGCGGTGGTGTTTAGGGCATCCAGGCGGGTTTGCAGCAGGGCGGCGGCGGGCAGGCCATAGGCATCGCGGATAGTGCCGTGCGCCCAGGCTTGGCGCCACACGTCGTCCCAGCGGGCTTTCACGCTGGCTTCGTGGTGGGGGAAGTCGCGGGCGAGGGTGGCCAGGGCCACAAAGCGGGCGGGGCCTTGGGTGGCGCGGGCCAGGTCGGCCTGAACGTCTGGGGTAACGGGCAAGCCGGGGTAATCGGCGGCCAGCACGGCCAACCAGCGGCGGGCGTCGGCTTCGCGTCCGGTGCGGGCCAGCACCGCAACCATGCGCTGCAACGCCAACGCCCGTTCGGGGCCGTGGGTGGTGGTTTCAAGGCGGGCCCATTCCAAAAGGGCAAGGTCTAACAGGCCTTCTTTCTCCAGGCGCAGGGGGAAGGCGGTGTTGGCCAACGTTTCTTCGGCGGCGGGGGGCGGCATGGCTACGGCGGGCAGGCTGGGGCCGAAGGTATTGTCTAAAGGCCCAACTTCAAGCGCAGAAGCCGCCAAAGCCATGCCGGGCAGCAGCAGGGCGGCAAGGGTCAGGCAAAGGGGCAGCATCATCTGCATGGCGGCACGCTACCAATCCTTGCGCTTGCCGCCAAGCGGCATCTTTGCTACGAACTGTTGCATGTTCGAATTCATCCAGGAAAAACTGAATAAAGCGCTCGCCAGCCTCAGCGGCAAGGGCGTGCTGACGGAAACCGATGTCGACACCGCGCTGCGCGAGCTGCGCCTAGGCCTGCTCGAGGCCGATGTGGCGCTGCCGGCGGTGAAGCAGCTGCTGGGCGCCGTGCGCGAGAAGGCGGTGGGCGAGGCGGTGCTGCGCGGGGTCAATCCCGGCCAGCAGGTGGTGAAAATTGTCTATGATGAGGTGGTGGCCATGCTGGGCGCCCCGGCCGAGCTGAACCTCAACGCCGCGCCACCGGCCGTGCTGCTGCTGTGCGGGTTGCAGGGCGGGGGGAAAACGACCACCGCCGGCAAGTTGGCCAAGTGGTTAAAAGAGAAGCACAGTAAATCCGTGGTCATGGCCAGCCTCGATGTCTACCGCCCCGCCGCCATCCAGCAGCTGGCCGTGCTGGCCGAGCGGGTGGGGGTGCCGGTGTTGCAGAGCGAGAGCACCCACGTGCCCGAGCGCACCACGCAAGCGCTGGCCTTCGCCAAAAGCCACAGCGCCGATGTCCTGATTCTCGACACCGCCGGCCGCACCGATATCGATGAAGCCTTGCTGGCCGAACTGAAGGCGGTCCATGCCACGGCCAAACCGGTGGCCACCCTCCTGGTGGCCGATGGCCAAACGGGGCAGGTGGCGGCGCAGGTCGCCAAAACGTTTAACGAAACGGTGCCGCTGACCGGGCTGGTGCTCACCCGGATGGACGGCGACGCCCGTGGTGGCGCCGCGCTCAGCATGCGCGTGGTGTCCGGAAAGCCGATACTTTTCCTCGGCATGGGCGAAAAACTTGAGGCACTGGATGTATTCCGCCCGGAAGGTATCGCGGGCCGTATTTTGGGCCAGGGCGATGTGGTGGCGCTGGTGCAGAAGGTGCAGGCGGCGGTGGCCGAAGACGATACCGCCAAAATCGAGCAGAAAATTCTCAAGGGCGGAATGCTTGATTTCAATGACTTATTAAAGCAACTCAAAATGATGCAACGCATGGGCGGCATGTCCGGCCTGCTTGATTTGCTGCCCGGCATGGGCGCTCTCAAGGCCAAGGTGGGCGAAGAAAAGCTGGCCGAGAAGCTCAACGATAAGGTGATAAAACGCCAGCAAGCCATTGTTTTATCAATGACAATTGCCGAACGTAAAAAGCCCGACCTGCTCAACGGCAAGCGGCGCCTGCGTATCGCGCGCGGCGCCGGGGTCGAGGTGTCCGAGGTCAACAAACTGGTCAAAATGCTGGAAGGGCTCAACCAAATGGCCAAACTGATGAAGGGCGGCAACCTGAGCGCTCTGAAAGCGATGTTCACGGGTCGGTAGCGGGGCGGGCCTCATTTTTCACCCGTAAAGGGTTGACATCTCCCCCAAAATCCCCGAAATAGCCCTTCAGCGCTGCCCCGCAATTCCGCGGGCCACGCTCCTCCCTTGGTCCTTTGGGCCTGCGGGAACCCCCACCCCGGGGGAAGGCGGCCGCACCTCGGCCGTCGTCACACACGAACGAGAGAGAACAGATATGGCCGTTAAAATTCGCCTGCAACGCGGTGGACGCATTCACTTGCCGATGTATAGCATCGTCGCCGCCGATAGCCGCAGCGCACGTGACAAAAAGTTTATTGAACGCCTGGGCTTCTACGCCCCCAAGGCCCGTGGCGCCGAAGTGCCTTTTAGCCTGAACGAAGAGCGCCTGAACTACTGGGTCGGCGTCGGTGCCCAGGTTACCGATGTGGTCGCCCGCCTGCTGGTGAAGCACAACGTGGGCCCTGAAAAGGTCCGTGCCGAGGTCACCAAGGCCAAAACCCGCCGTATCCGTGCCGCTGAATCCATTCAAGCGGTCAAGGCCAAGGGCGAAGCCCTGAAGGCCGAAGCCGAAGCCAAGGCGGCTGCGGAAGCCGAAGCCAAAGCCGCCGCCGAAGCCAAGGCTGCCGAAGCTGCTGCTGCCAAAGCCGCTGCCGAGGCCGAAGCCAAAGCGGCCGCCGAAGCCAAGGCTGCCGAAGCGCAGGCCGAGCAGCCCAGCGCCTAAGCGCATGGCCGATACGCCGCACAACGCGATAACTGTGGGGGCCTGCAAGGGCCCCCATGGCTTGCAGGGCTGGGTGAAGGTGCGGCTGGATATGGCCGAACCCTCCCTTTTGCTCCACACGCCGGTGTCTATTGCCGGGCAGACGTATGCGGTGCAGGGCCTCAAAACGGTGGGGCAGGGGCTGTGGGCCGTGCAGCTGCAGGGCATCACCACGCCCGAGGCCGCCGCCGCGCTCAAGGGCCACCCTGTGGTGGCCGACCGCAGCACCTGGCCTACGTCTGAAGACGAGGTCTATCTGGCCGATATGCTGGGCCAAACGCTCTACAACAGCCAAAACCAACCGGTTGGCACGGTGGCGTCGGTGGCCGAACTTCCCGCCGGCCCCGCCTTGGTCATCCACATCGAAGGCCGCAAAACGCAGCCGATTATCCCCCTCGAGGCGGCCTTTGTCGCCCTGGAATCCAACCCCCCGCACGCCACGCTCACCCTGCTGGGCGATGCCCTTCTGAACCTCTAAGCCCACAAACGCCTTGTCACACGGCGCATAGCGCTGTATACACCGCATGTTCTCACGATAAGGCCCAAGGAGGGCCAGAAACATGGACCAATCCTTTTTTCTTGAATATCAAGATTTTTGCCAACAGCGGGGTCTCCCGCTGTTGCAGCGGAAGAACGCGAAGGCGTTCTTTGAGGCCGCCGATGTAACGGCAAAGGTCATCTTGCGTTCGCCGGAAGCGTTCTACACCGCGCTTACGGCCTACATGCAGACGGTCAACGCGCGGGCCATCACCGAACAGGGGGGGGCGCATGGATAAGTCTGGCGATGAGAAGCCTTCGCCCGAGGTCATCGAGGTGCTGCGCAAGGTTGCGGCATCTTACCGCCAATCGATGTCGCTGCTCGCGGCCCTGTCCAGCGGGGCAAATGCGTCGCAGGGCAAGCCAGACTCTCAAGCCGGGATGATAGACGTGGCCAATCTGATGGCCACCTATCCCCAAACCTGGGCGAATGTCTGGCGCGAGGTCATGAGCATGCCCCTGCGCGGGGCATCCCAAGGCCCGCGTGCTCTGCCGTGCCCGCCGCACCAACAGTGGGAAAACGAGGCGATCAGGGGCGATGCAATCTTTGCGTCTCTCAGGTCGCCCCTCACTTAATTAACCACAAACATGCCGGCCCTCGGGCCGGCATGTCGCATGTGGGGTGGTCGTTAAGCCGCTTTGGCCTTCAGCGCATTCAGCGCCGAACCCGCCTTAAACCAGCCAATCTGCTCGGCGTTCATGGTGTGGTTGAGCGCGATTTTCACGCTGCTGCCATCGGCATGGGTCACGGTGGCCATCAGCGGTTTGCCGGGGGTCAGGGCGCTCAGGTCGTGGAAGGTGAAGCGGTCGGTGGCTTCAATCAGGTCGTAGTCACTCGGGTTGCCGAAGGTAAGGGGCA
>CANHVX010000059.1 GCA_947464215.1 Pseudomonadaceae bacterium
CCTTAGCCGCCGCAAAAACACCCCAAAACGGCACCCAGCGCCGCCCCCGCGCGGCCGCCGGCACAGGGCAATAACAAAAGCAAAAAAAGCCTTATCGGCTCCTTCAAAAAAAGCAAAAATAAGTTTAAATATCAACAACTTAAAAAGTTGGTGGGCGCTACAGGGTTCGAACCTGTGACCCCTACCATGTCAAGGTAGTGCTCTACCACTGAGCTAAGCGCCCCAAACCGTAACCTCTTGTAAACACACGGCAGAGTGGTTGGGTGTATCCACCGTGTGCGTGCATGGTTTATAGCAAATTACCCAAAGGCCGCAAGGCTTTTTTCATCGCGTCTAAACTGCTAGTTTTTATGAGAAATTTGGCCATGGTCATGCATAGGGTTAGGGGCGTAGTTGTGGAAGGTGGTCGTTTCCCCATGGAAGAGCAGCGTCACAACTCCGGTCGGTCCTTTGCGGTTTTTGGAAACCAAAACCTCAGTTTTTCCGCGGCTTTGCTCAAGTTTATCCTTCAAGGCCATGGTTTTGTCGTCCATCGATTCCTCAGCTCCCAGCTGGCGCGAGAGGTAGTATTCTTCACGGTAAAGAAACACAACTAAGTCAGCATCTTGCTCAATACTTCCGCTTTCCCGCAGGTCAGAAAGCTGGGGGCGCTTGTTGTCGCGGGCTTCCACCGCGCGCGAAAGCTGAGAGAGCGCAATAACGGGCACATTCAGCTCACGGGCCACGGTTTTAAGGCCTTGGGAAATTTCGGAAACTTCCTGCACGCGGTTGCTTTCGCTGGCTTTGCTGCTGCCTTGCATCAGCTGCAAATAGTCAACCACCAGCAGGCCAATGCCGTATTGGCGTTTCATGCGGCGCGCGCGGGCGCGCAGGGCATTGATAGAAAGCTGCGGCGTGTCATCAATATAAAGCGGTAGCTCGGCCAGCTGGGCCGAGGCCTCGCTGAGGCGGCGGAAGTCGGCATCGGTCAGGTGCCCGTTGGAAAGCTGATGCGAGGAAATACCGGCCGCACTGGCCAGCAAACGGGCGGCCAGCTGGTCGGCGCTCATTTCCAGGCTAAACACGCCCACGCCAGCTCCGTTTGCCCCCCCGGAAAGCAAGCGGCTGGCGGCATTTTGGGCGATATTCACGGCAAAGCTGGTCTTCCCCATACTTGGGCGAGCCGCCAGGATGATGAGGTCGCTTTTTTGCAAGCCACCCAGCAGATTGTCGAGGTCAATAAAACCCGTGCTCACACCGGTCAGCCCCGCACCGTTGCGGCGGGCTTCTTCGGCACGTTGGATAACCTCAATCAGCGGGTCGCGCAACGTGCGCACGGTGGCGCTGCCGCTGCCGGTTTCAGCCAGTTTGAAGAGCTCGCCACTCACGGCATCCAGCACCTGCTTGGCTTCGTCGGGGCGGTGGGCGGCGGTGGCCTGGGTGCGCAGGGCATCGCCCAGGCTCATCAGCTGGCGTTGCAGATAGGTGGTATGGATAATCTCCGCCAGCGCGCGGCAATCTTGGCCCAGCGAGGCATTTTCAAACATGCCGGTCAGGTGTGCCAGCAGCGTTTGGTCGTCATCGAAGGGGGTGCCGCGCAGCATTTCGCGCACGGTGATGGGGTTGGCTTCGCGCCCGCGGTTGATAAGCGTTTCCAGGCTGCCAAATATAGCGGCATGGAGGGGCACATAAAAGTGTTCGGCACGCAGGGCGCCGGCCAGGTCATCCACCTGTTTGTTGTTCACCATCAGCAGGCCCAGCAGGGCTTGTTCGGCGGCTACGCTGTGGGGCAGGGCCGCGGGCTGGGTGGGCACCACAGCCGATGTGGCGTTGGCATTTAGGGCAATCACTTCGGCAGCGCTCATAGCCGCACCATAACCCAATCCCATCGCCCCTCCCACCACAATTTCACCACCATGGTTAGGCACAGGGTTATACACAGGGTTATCCCCAGCGCGGGCGAGGGGGCCTAAAAAAGAACCAAGGCCTGCCGCACAGGCAGGCCTTGGGAAGAGACGGCGTTATCAGAGATCTTTCAATTGGCATTCCAGTTCGCGGATTTCATCGGCGATCCGCAATTTTTCTTTTTTGGCCTCTTGAATGGCTTTGGGGTTGGAACCCTTGTGGCGTTCCATCAGCAAGATGGCATCATCATGGTCCCGATGTTTGTTCCTGAGCGCAGCCAGACGGTTACGCAGTTTATCAAGCTTGCCCCGCGCATCCTTGGAGGCGTTGGGGGTCTCCGTCGTAAGGTGGGCCATATGGGTCTCCTATGGCAGATGAATCCAGAACACCTGAGCTATATCGAAAAATGAACCCACCCGTCAAACAAAAAAGGCCTCGCAATCCCGAGGCCTTAGAGGGTAACCAACAGCCTAGAGGCTCTGGCGGGAAACCACCACCGGCACGGTGATAATCACTTCCGGGTGCAGGGCCACCTTAATGGTGTGGGTGCCCACGTCCTTCACGGCCGAGGCCAACATAACGGCGCTGGCGTCCACATTCAGGCCCTTGCGGGTCAGTTCGGCGGCAAAGTCTTTGGCCTTGATGCTGCCGTAGAGCTGGCCGGTTTCGCTGGCGTGGCGGGCCAGGTCAAGGGTCAGGTTGGCAAACTGGGCGGCACGCTTTTCGGCTTCACCGCGTGCGGCGGCCGATTTTGCTTCCAAAGCCGTCTTTTGCGAGGCAAACACGGCCAGGTTGTCTTTGGTGGCAACCATGGCTTTGGCGCGCGGCAGCAGAAAGTTGCGGGCAAAGCCGGCTTTCACGCGGACGATTTCGCCAATTTTGCCAACGCCTTGCAGGGCTTCGGTGAGGATGACTTGCATATGGGCCATGGTTATTCTCCTTGCACGGTGGGTTGCGCGGGGGCGGGGGCGGCTTCAGCGCGGGGGGCGCGGTCGGCCATACGGGCGGCGCGGGCGGCCATGCGCTCTTGGCGCTCGGCGCGGTCGGTGGCGGGGTCTACTTTTACCACAAACGGCAGCAGGGCCAGCATGCGGGCGCGGGCGATGGCGGTGGCCAGCTCGCGTTGCTTGGCGGCGCATACGCCGGTCAGGTGGCGGGGCAGAATTTTGCCGAAATCGCTCAGATATTTGCCGAGCATGCGCACATCCTTGTAGTCAATTTTGGCAGCCTTGGGTCCCGAGAAGGGGCAGCCGCGGCGGCGTTGGAAGTAGGCTTTGCCCAGCAGTTTGGGGGTGTATTTGCCGGTGTCTTTTTTTGCATAGTCGCCACCACCAAAACGTTTTTTGGCGCCGGGTTTGCCCTTGGTCATGGGCTTTTTGCGGGCGGCGGGGAGAGGTTCCATAGCCATGGTTTTATATCCTTCTAACGTTAGGCGCTGTGTGCGCTGGTTGGGCCTTCCGCGGCTTCATCGGCGCGGTTTTTGGCTTTCAGCATGGCACTGGGTTCTTTGGAAATGTCATCAACGCTTACGGTGAGGAAGCGGATAACGTCATCCGAGAGCTTCAACTGATATTCCAGGTCGGCCAGGCCGGCTTGGACCATATCAGCAGCCTGCATGTGCAGGCCCATCAGGGTGTAATAGCCTTTGCGGTGCTTTTTAATAGCATAGGCCATGGTGCGCAGGCCCCATTGCTCGGTTTTTACAACCTTGCCTTTGTATTTTTTCAGAATATCGGCAATTTTGGTGGCCACAGCGTCCACGGTGGTGGTGGGCACGTCGGGGCGGATAATATAGGTCAATTCATAGAAGGCCATGAGTGGCACAACTCCTGTTTTCCTTGTGGTTTACGCCTAAGTCTTTGCCCGATAACGGGCTTCCAACATAAGCAAGGTCGCGCCTTCTTGCATATTTTTCCATCTCATGCAACATATTTCGCATGCAAATCTCGCGCGCGCCGTCTCCTGTTATGCTCATGTTCCCAGGCCAAGGTAGCCAAACGCCGGGCATGGGGGCGTTGTGGGCCGAGGTCCCAGCCTGCCGGTGGGTGGCCGAAGAAGCCTCCGACGCCATAAATATCAATATGTTGAATCTTATGGCGGAATCCACGCCCGAGGTGCTCACGCAAACCCAGAACGCCCAACCGGCCTTGCTGGTGGTGGGGCTTATGGCGGCGCGCTACCTTGCCCACGCAACGGGTAAGCCTTTGTCTGAAATCAGCCAGATGCTCGCCGGGCACAGCCTGGGCGAATACACGGCGGTGGCGGCGGCGGGGGGCCTGGGGGTGGGGGTGGCGGCGCAGGTGGTGCGGGTGCGGGGGGAATCGATGGCCAAGGCTACGGGCGGCGCTATGGCTGCGGTGTTGGGGCTCGAAGTCCCCGCGCTCGAAACCGCCTTAGAAGCCTGCCCAGGGGTCGTTATCGCGAACGATAACAGCCCCGGCCAGGTGGTGATATCCGGCCCCGCCGAGGCTCTGCAAGCGGCCGAACCGGTGCTGAAGCAGGCGGGGGCCAAACGGTTGGTGCCGTTGGCGGTCAGCGGCGCATTTCATACACCTGCTATGGAGCCGGCCGCACAGGCCGTGGCGTTGTTTTTAGCGGCACATCCCGTGCAGGGGTTGGCGGTGCCGGTGGTGGCCAATGCCACGGCCCAGCCTGCCCAACGCGCGGCCGAGGTGCAGGCCAATCTGGTGGCGCAGGTTACCGGGCGGGTGCGCTGGCGCGAGAGCATGAACTATGCCGCCGCCCACGGCATAACGCAGGTCGTTGAATTAGGGGTGGGGAAGGTGCTGAGTGGCCTGGCCACGCGGTGCCACGCGGGGTGGCAGGCGGTCAGCCTCACCTCACCGGCCGAAGCTGATGCATGGTTGAACACGTTACATACACAACGGTGAATACCGAACGGGCACCCATCACACCCCACGGCTTGACGCCCGCAGACCCCGCTTGCAAGGTGCACGTATCATAAACGGCGCATATGCGGCCAAAACGCGGGAGAATGCACACATGACAATCGGCAATTTAACGGGTTTGCGGGCACTGGTCACCGGCGGCAGCCGCGGTATCGGCAAGGCTACGGCGCAGATGCTCAAGGCGCAAGGCGCCGAGGTCATTATCCACGGCTCCAGCCGCGAAACGGTCGATCCCGCCGCCGACGAGCTGCAAGTGGCAGGCCTGGTCACGAACCTGATGGGGGAAGACAGCGTCGCCAAGCTGGCCAGCGCCGCCGGTCCTATCGATATTTTGGTGAACAACGCCGGCATCACGCGCGATGTCTTGTTTGCCCGCCAAACCCAACAGCAGTGGGATGAGGTGCTGACCGTCAACGTGGGCCGCGTGGTCGAGCTCACGCGCCTGCTGCTCCCCGCGATGACCCAAAAAGGCTTCGGGCGGATTATCAACGTCACCAGCATTGTGGCGCATATGGGGAATGTCGGCCAAACCAACTACATTACCAGCAAGGCGGCCATTACGGGGTTCACCAAGGCGCTGGCGAAGGAGGTGGCGCGCAAGGGGGTCACCGTCAACGCCGTCGCCCCAGGTTTTATCAACACCGATATGACGTCAGGCATCCCCGACCAAATCAAAGAGAGCTTCATGAAGCAAATCCCCGCCCAACGCTTTGGCGAGAGCGCCGATATCGCCGCCGCCATCAGCTTTTTGGCCAGCAAGGAAGCGGGGTATATCACCGGCACCACGCTGCACGTGAATGGCGGGCTCTACGTCGGTTAGGCCTAAAATCACCTGCCGGGGCCCCGCCATGATACTCACCGTGCAAGGCCAACCTATCCACATGCACGTGGCGCAGCCGGCCGGGCGGCCCAAGGGCTGCCTGGTGGTGCTGCACGAGGCCTTTGGCCTCACGCCTCACATCCTGCGTGTGTGCAACGATTACGCCCAGCAGGGCTATGTCTGCATAGCCCCCGCGCTGTTCGCCTGGGCCACGGGCACGCCCGAGGGCACGGTGCTCCCGCAAAACGCCGAGGGGCTCGAGGCCGGGCGGAATCTTATTATGGCCACTACACCCGCCCAGATAACCGCCACCATTGCCGCGGTGGCAGAGTGGGCGTCTGGGCAGGGGTTGCGCAGCGCCACGCTGGGCTATTGCTGGGGCGGTAGCTGTGCCTATGGGGGGGCGGCCACGGTGCCAAGCATGGTGGGGTGTGTGGCATATTATGGCGGCAAACTGGCCGAACTGGCCGCACACGCCCAGCCAACCTGCCCCACCCTTATTCACCTGGCCGAGCACGACCGCTACATTCCCCTGGCCGAAACGCAGGCGGCGTTTGCCGCGCACCACCCGGCGGCGCAGGTGTGGGCCTACGCGGCCGACCACGGCTTCAACCGCGACGATGGCAAAACGTTCGATCCCGCCG
>CANHVX010000060.1 GCA_947464215.1 Pseudomonadaceae bacterium
GTAATGCCAGCGTATGTAGGCAATGGCGGCCAGCTCCACGGCCACCACGCCCATGGCCACCGCGGTGGCCAGCCAGAAGTCGGCAATCAGGTAGGGCAGCGTATGCCCTAAGCCACCAATCACGGTGGCCAGGCCGCACACGCTGCCGCGCAACCACGGGCTGCCCCGGCCAGAAATCCGCCCGTCATCGCTCATCCCTTCGGTCAGTCCCATCGAAATCCCGGCCCCCACACTGGCGGCAAGCCCCACCATCAGGGCGGCGTGGCTGTTTTGGGTGGCCATGGCGGCGGCAAACAGGGGCGCCAGCGTGCTTACGCTGCCGTCCACCAGCCCGGCCAACCCGGGCTGAACCACCTGAAGAATCAGCCGTTGCTGGGCAGCGGCCCGTTCAGCGTGCTTGGCATCGTCGGTGATATGCGCCGTCTGCAACCCCTCCGCACGGCGTTGGTGGCCCAGTTCGGCGGCGGCCAGGTCGCCCAGCAGCTTGCGTATGGCCACGTCAGTGCTGCGGGCGGCGGCCAGTTGGTAGAAGCGCCCGGCTTGTATTTCCATGTTTTCCGCCAGTTCCCAGAGCGTTTCCGGGTTCAGCTCGGGCGCCAGCCACAGCGGTTCGGGGCGGGTAAAGCCGGCCACATCCTCGCGCCGCACCAGGGGGATATGCTCGCCAAATTTCAAGCGAAAGAGGGTGAGAAGCGCCCGCCGGTGGCCTTCTTCTTCTTCGGCCATGGTGGCAAAAACCTTGGCGGTGGCGGCAAAATCGTTATCCAAACGGTGGGCAATATCGCGGTAGATGCGCCCGTCTTCTTCTTCCGCACCAATGGCCAGGGCCAGCACTTCGGCTTCACTAAGGCTTTCCAAGCGCCGCTTGGCCGAGAAGGAAAACATCGCGAGAGCTTTCTTTGGCTTTCTTTTTCATACGTCTGGCGCTAGCATGCCAGCATGAACACAATGCCACAACTTCTTCAGGGTAAAAAAGGCCTTATTTTAGGCGTCGCGAACGAATGGAGCCTGGCCTGGGCCATCGCACAGGCCGCCCATCAGGCGGGCGCCTCACTCACCCTCACCTACCCCAACGCGGCGATGGAAAAACGCGTGGTGCCGATGGCGGCGCAGCTTGGCGCCGATGTCATGGCGTGCGATGTGCAAAGCGACGCCGACCTCGCCGCCCTGGCCCACCATCTGGCGCCCGGAAAACTCGATTTTGTTGTGCACGCCGTAGCTTTTGCCAACAAAGAAGAACTGCGCGGCGGCATCACCACCACCACGCGGGCGGGCTTTGCCTTGGCGCTCGATGTCTCGTGCTATTCGTTTATCGCATTGGCAGCCCATCTCAAACCGTGCCTGAATCCAGGCGCGAGCCTGCTCACCCTCACCTACGAGGGTAGCACCAAGGTCGTGCCCCATTACAACATTATGGGCGTGGCCAAGGCCGCACTCGAATCCGCCACCCGCTATCTCGCGGCCGAACTGGGCCCCGAGGGCATACGGGTGAACGCGATATCGGCCGGCCCGGTGAATACGCTGGCCGCCCGCGGCATCGGCGGGTTTACGGGGATGCTCAAGCACCACGAGAAAACGGCCCCACTGCGGCGCCTCACCACCGGCGAAGACGTGGCCGGCGCGGCGCTGTTTTTGCTGTCCGAACTTGGGGCGGGCACCACCGGCGAAGTGCTGATGGTCGATACCGGCGCCCATATTTTGGGCCCCACACCAGCCGATATGGCTTAAGCAGCGGTTTTTCCGCCCCCAAACCGCTTCTGCCACCGGGCGCGGATAAATCCTGCCACCAGCAGGGTGTCCAGCAGCGGCGCGGCGGGCGGGCGCAGGTTAAGCTGGCCGTTCCACCAGCGCAGGCGGCCTTGCCCGGCCAGCATGTCGTAAAAGGCGCGGAATTTTTTGGGCATCCGCGCGCGTTCACCCCAGATGTAAACGGGCTTGCCGGCGGTGGCCGCTTCTGAAACCATGCTCGAGCTGTCCGCCGTCACCAGCACCGCATCGGCCAGGGCCAGATAGGCCAGGTAGGGGTTGTCGCGCTGGTCGGGGTTGCCGGGCGTCCAGAACGAGGTGGTCAGGCCGTGTTTTTTTTCAGCGCGGGTCAGGGCGCGTTCCAGGGCGGCCACCACGGCGGGCCCGCTGCGGCGGCTGGCGGTTACCAGCAGCCCGGCGCCGTTGCTGGCTTGGGCTTTCAGGGTTTTGGCCAGGGTGTCAATCAGCTGCGTGGCGTCGGCGGGGCTAAAGGGCGCGTGGCGGCTGGTTCCGCCCACCATCACGGCCATGCGGAAGCCGCGCACATGCTGCAAGCGCACGCGCCAGCGGTCGGCTTCGCGGGCCAGGTTATCGCGGGTGATGCGGTTGCAGTTGCCTAACGTGGCAATCACATTCTCGGCCTGCGGGGGGTTATCATGGCGCGGAATCGCCACCACATCGTAAGGCTTGGCGCCGCCCGCCGGGCGCATCAGCGCAATGGTAAACAGGTTGGGCGCGGCGGCTTTGCAGGCGCGCAGCACGCGGCTGGTGCCATAGCCTGCCCCCATCAACACGTCTACCGTGCGCAGGTGCTTCAGCAACCCGTCAAAATCCTGATACGCCACCGAAACCGGCAGCAGCCCGGCCAGCTTGCGCAAAATGGCATTGCGGAAGGTAGGGCGCAGGGTGATAACCTCCGGGTCCTTGAATCCCAGCATCTCGGCCACCCCGAGGCTTTGGTTTTCCCCCCCAGTGCGCCCGTCGGAAAGAATCAGCAGGCGGGCTTTGGCAATGTCCATCATGGCTGGGGGGCTCCGGCTTGGGCGGCGGTCAGAATGGTTTCCACTTTCACTTCGGCGGTGGCCAGGGCGGTTTTGCAACGCTCCACCAGCGCCATGCCCTGCTGGAAATCGCGCAACGCATCATCCAGCGTGCCGTCGCCTTTTTCCAAGCGCTCCACCAGGGTTTCCAGGGTGCGCAGATGGTCTTCAAAGGTGGCCGAATCAGGGGCGGTCATGGGGGGCATAGTCCTTGGTTGGGGTGAGCACAGTTTCAAAAAAGTTTATATAGTCTGCCACAATTTTTTCCGCGCGGAAATCACGCTGCCACGCCGCGTGCCCTCCTTGGGCCACGCGGGTGCGTAGGGCGGCATCAGTGGCCAAGCGCAGCAGGGCATGGGCCAGCGCGGGGGCATCGTCGGGGGCAAACAGCACACCACTTACATCGGGCTCAATGAGCACCGCCATCCCGCCCACGCGGCTGGCCGCAATGGGCACGCTGTGGGCCCAGGCATCCAGCACGGTGTTGCCCAGGGGCTCGTGGCGGCTGGGGGCCAGCCAGATATCCGCCGCCGCCGCCGCCGCATCCACGGTGTCCATCCAGCCGGGGAAGGTCACGCGGTCAGCCACACCAAGGGCGCGGGCTTGGGCTTCCAGGGCGTCACGCAGGGGGCCGGTGCCCACCAGCGCCACTTTTATGTGTGCGGGCAAGGTGGCCAAGGCGGCCAGCGTCAGGTCCGCACCTTTTACGGGGTGGAGACGCCCCATTTGCACCACGCCCACATCCGCGGGTCCCCAGCCCCACGCGGCGCGGGTGGCGTCGCGGGCGGCGCGCCAGGTGGAGGGGGGCGCGGGGGTAAAATTGCCAATGTGCCGCACGCGGGGGCGCGGCCAGCCGTGGGCCACACAGTGGTCACAAATGGCCTGGGTGTTGCCTACCAACCAGTCAGCACGCCGGTAATATTTTAAGGGGTAGAACCCGCCCAGCCGCGCCACGGTTGGCACAGCGCCGCGGGGCAGGAACACAGCACCGCGGTTCATCCACGCCATCACAACATCTGGGGCAAAGGTGCGCACGGTGGCGTTCACCACGGCCTGGGTGCCCCAGGGCAGAAGCGGGTGCAGATGCTGGTCCAGCCACCCGCCAAACGGGGCCAGAGTGGTGGGGATGGGTCGTGTGGCCAGCTGGCCTGCCAACCACGAGCGGGGGCGCGCGCACACATGCTGCGCCACACCGGCATGGGCCAGACCGTCAAACAGGCGCAACGCAAAGGTCTCCGCACCTCCGGGGTTGGCGGCACCAATCAGGTGGAGAACCTTCATCGGAAAACCTAGGGTTTGCGCAAACGGGGGGGTGCCAGCACGTCGCGCTGCACCAGTTTGTTCTTGCGGCGTTTTTTCTGGCCTTCACCGCTCCACCCGGCGCGGTAACCAAGGGCCACCACAAAAATCATCATCACCAGCCAATCCCAGCGGAAGATGCTGGTGTTGGCCAGGCCGGAAATCACAAAACCCACCAACCCTGCAAAGGCGGCGGCGGCATAGATATTCCCCCGCGCAAACGCCCAGAAGGTCTGGAAAATCAGCATCAGAATCGCCAAAAACAGCGCTGTGCCCACCACGCCGGCTTCCAGCAGCATTTGCAAAAGCCAGTTGTGGGGGTGCAGGTCAATGGCGTTGGGCAAGTAGCGGTAGTTCATCAGCCCAATGCCAAACAGCGGCATGTCGGGGATGTGCTGCAACGCTTTCATCCACACGTCCAACCGGCCACTCATCATCCCCCGGCCCACGTTGGCTTCACCTATAATAGACGCGCGCTGCCACATAAACTCCCATCCAAACGCAAGGGCGTAAACGGCCAAAGCACCCAGCACCACCAGCACAAATCCGCCGTAGTGGCGGCGGTGGATATTCAACCCATGGTAACGGGCGGCCAGCGCGGCAAACACGGCCAGCGCCAGCACACCGCCCACCCAGCCGGCGCGGCCGCCAGCTACAATCAGCACCACAAACAGAAATACGGCGGAAACCAGGGCCATGCGCGGGGTCAGGCGGTCATGCTCACGGGCCAGCACCAGCAGGCGGGCCCACGCTAGCGGGGCCAGCACGGCCAACAGGCTGCTCATGGCGTTCAAGCGGTAGGGGGTGGTGGCTTTGTCAGCGCCATGCAGGGCACTGGCCAGATACACATTGCCGGTCAGGGCATCCACCGCAGCCACCACGCCCAATATCAGTAAGGCCAGCAGCAACGCATCCAGCAGCAGCTCCACATAGCGGCCGGGCATTTCGCGCAGTACCACAAACAGCAACCCGGCGCCCAGCGCCAACCCGGCCATTTGCAACCATTTGTCGGCACTGTTGGGCGGGTTGATGCCCCACGCCACTCCCACCGCCAACGCCATCAGAAACGCGCTAACCAGCAACGTAAAGCGGCTTTCATACACCAGCCGTATGGTTGCCCTCAGCGATTCCCCATGGGTGGCCATCAGCCCGGCTATCAGGCCCAGCAGCAGGGCGGCGGCCACCAGGCCTTTGCCCACCAGGGCCAACGGCAGGGCAACGCCCAGCAAAATCGCGCTGGATTTCCACAAAAGGGGCTTATCGGGCACCATCATGGCCGCAATGATATAACGTTTTGCCCTTCCCTGAAAGCCTGTTTTCTCGTATGTAACAAGGCAACGAGAGGAAATCGCGATGCCCGCCACCGATATGCAGCACCTGGTGTCACTCTGCCAACGGCGGGGTTTTATCTTCCAAAGCGCCGAGATTTATGGCGGCATGAAGGGTCTGTATGATTTCGGCCCGATGGGCGTTGAGCTCAAAAACAACCTCAAGGCCGCCTGGTGGCGCGCGATGGTGTATGAGCGCGACGATGTCGAGGGGCTCGACGCCGCCATCATCGGCCACCCGCTGATGTTCAAGTATTCCGGCCACACGGAAACGTTTAACGACCCAATGGTCGAATGCCGCAACTGCCAGGCTCGCCTCCGGCTCGATAAAATGAAAGACCCCAAGGTCTGCGACGAATGCGGCAGCACCAACCTCATGCCCCCGCGCCAGTTCAATCTCATGTTCAAAACGCACTACGGCCCGCTGGAAACCGAGGCCGGGGTGGCCTATCTGCGGCCCGAAACCGCGCAGCACATTTTCGTAAACTTCAAGAACGTGCTCGATAGCACCAGCCGCAAACTGCCCTTTGGCATCGCACAGATGGGCAAGGCCTACCGCAACGAGATTATCGCCCGCAATTTCATTTTCCGCGTGCGCGAATTCGAGCAGATGGAGCTGGAGTTTTTCGTCATGCCCGGCACCGACGAAACCTGGCACGAAACCTGGCTGGAAAACCGCCTCGCCTGGTGGGAAAGCATCGGCGTGCCGCGCACCCGCATCAAGGTGAAGGATGTCGAA
>CANHVX010000061.1 GCA_947464215.1 Pseudomonadaceae bacterium
CCATAGAAGAAACAGAACCAATCATCAGGCGTCTAAGGTAACCACTGCATGTGCCCCTATGGTATTCTCTACAATATTTTGCACAGCCTGCCTTGGCCGGCCTTGGTGGCGCAGCTCAGCCCCTACCTCAACGCTCTGCGCCTGCGGCACACCCAAAACAAAAAACACCGATAATTCAGGAGAACACGCATGCCCACTCCCGCCTATCGCATCACCGGCGGCCGCCCGGTTAAGGGTGAAATCACCTGCTACGGCGCCAAGAATTTTACCACCAAGGCCATGGTCGCGGCCTGCTTGGGCAATTCGCCCACCACACTTACCAACGTGCCACCTATTGGCGATGTGGATATCACCATTGGCCTGCTCAAAAGCATCGGCGTCAAAATCACGTGGGAAGATGAAACCACGCTGCACATAGACCCCCGTAAAATCAACACGCACGCCGTCACCACACCCGATAGCCGCAGCAACCGCATCCCTATTCTCCTGATGCCCGCCCTGCTGCACCGCTTTGGCAAGGCCGAGATTCCACGCATGGACGGCTGCGATATCGGCGAACGTAAGGTCGATATCCATGAGGCGGCTGTAGAAGCCTTCGGCGGCACCATCGAGGTCGACCGCGAGCACCTCATAGCCTCCACTCGCAAAAAGCTAAAGGGCACCCATTTTGCCCTCAGCTACCCAAGCGTCGGGGCCACCGAAACATGCCTGTTTCTTTCGGTGCTTAGCCGGGGCACCAGCGTCATTTCCAATGCAGCTATCGAACCCGAAATCATTGCCATCGTCACCATGTTGCGGGCTATGGGCGCCATCATTTTCGTGTCTCCCGGGCGCGAAATTCGGGTGGAAGGGGTCGAAAGCCTCAGCGGCACCACCATGCATTGCCTGGGCGATAGAATCGAGGCCGCCAGCTGGGCCAGCCTTGCCTGCGCGGTGAATGGCGATGTCACCGTGCATGGCATCTTGCCCGATACCCTGAATAACTTTCTGGCCTACTACCGCCAGGTGGGTGGTGGGTTTGAGCTGGTGGGCGAGCAAAGCATCCGCTTTTTCCGGGCCGGCAAACTGCAACCCATCATGCTGGAAACCGATGTATATCCCGGCTTCGCAACCGATTGGCAGCAACCGTTTGCCGTGTTGCTCACCCAGGCCGAAGGCATCAGCGCCATTCACGAAACAGTGTATGAGAGCCGGTTTGGCTACACCAGCGTGCTCAACCAGATGGGCGCGCGCATCCAATTGTCCAAAGAGTGTTTGGGCAAACCGTGCCGCTTTCAGCACCAGGGGCACGCCCACAGCGCCCTTATTATGGGCGCCACCAAACTGGAAGCGCTCGACGAGCCCATCGAAGTGCCCGACTTACGCGGTGGCCTGGCCTATGTGATAGCCGCCGCACTGGCCAAGGGCAAAACCACCCTCACTCACATTGCGCGCATCGAGCGTGGCTACGGCGACATCGTGGCAAGGCTTGGCGACATGAGCCTCGACATTACACGCATCAAGGTGTAGCTATAAAAGCACACTTGCTGGGGATAAAATAGGCAACACGAAACCTTTCAACAGGTTGTTTGGCGTATACGAATATTGCCCACACCCATTCTTTGTCCTATGCTTAAAAGGCTAAGAGAGCACAGCCGGGTTGGAAGAACCCAGCCCAGCTAAGGAGAGAGAGCTAGGAAGGCTGAATATGAACGTAACCGGGCCCGTCTCGGCAGCAGGGGGAGCAAATACTCCCGCTTCGGCGTTGGCCGGCGTTCCAGCCGATATCCGCAACGTGCTCACCACCATTGCCACCAGCCCCGGCATCACAGAGGCCGACCGCACAAGCCTCGTGAAGGCCACCGCTGTTGCCTCTGGTATTTCCGATGCCAGCCTGCGTTCCGTTGCCCTCAAGCAAATTTCCGGGATGGGCCTTTACCTCAGTAGCGTGGGCGATAACAGCCTGCCGCGCTGGAGCGTGATGACAGCTTTGCGCGCCTACGGCCTGAATATCCGCGATAAAACACCGACCGAATCCGACACCACACGCACCGCCCAAGCCATGCAACAGGTGGCCGCACTTGCCAAGGCCAATAACATCAGCGTTACACAGGCCATAACGCATACACCTGGGGCCGGCACCGCGCCAAAACCCACACCTTTGCAGTCTAAAAATGCGGCCGTCACGGCGGGTTTATTTGGCGGCACCGAAGGCTCTCCCGCCACCCTCACCACCACGCTTCTCAACCGTCTGGTGTAAATCTAGGCATTTGCATGCCAAAACAGAGCCGCACAGGGCTTTTTTTTGTCGTGATACAGCCTTTTTTTGGTATAATGCGCCCAACAAAGGCTACGCCCATGCTCAAAATTATCAATGGTAACTCCTGCCGCGCCACCGGCGAGTAAGGGTTCTGCCACGTGGCCCACGCCGTGCCCACACGGCCCAGATTTATATCGTATGGTTAAGAAAGTTATGTCCATGAATGCATTTTTCACCACCCCCCTCGCCCAAGCCGACAAAGCCATTCAAAGCAGCCTCACGCACGAACTGGCACGCCAGCGCGAAGGTATCGAGCTTATTGCCTCCGAGAACTACGTCAGCCGCGCCGTGTTGGAAGCCGCCGGCAGCGTGCTCACCAACAAATACGCCGAAGGCTACCCCGGCAAGCGGTATTACAACGGCTGCGCCGCGGTCGACGAAGCCGAAACCCTGGCTCTAGACCGCGCCAAAAAGCTGTTTGGCGCCGCCTACGCCAACGTGCAACCGCACAGTGGCAGCACGGCCAACCAAGCTGTGTTTTTGGCCCTGCTCCAGCCCGGCGATGATATCCTGGGGCTCGACCTCGCCCATGGCGGCCACCTCACCCACGGCAGCCCCGTCAACATGAGCGGCAAATGGTTCAAACCCCATTTTTACGGGGTGAAAAAGGATGACGAACGGATCGACTACGACCAATTGGCCGAAACCGCCCACCGCATCAAACCAAAGCTGATATCCGCCGGCGCCAGCGCCTATCCGCGTATCATAAACTTCAACCGCATGGCCGAAATCGCACGCGAGGTCGGCGCGTATTTCATGGCCGATATCGCGCACATAGCCGGCCTGTGCGCGGTGGGGCTGCATCCCAACCCGTTGCCCTTGGCCGATGTCGTCACCACCACCACCCACAAAACACTGCGCGGCCCGCGCGGCGGGATGATCCTCAGCCGCGATGAGGCGCTGGGCAAGAAATTCAACAGCGCCGTGTTTCCGGGGGTTCAGGGTGGCCCGTTGATGCACATTGTCGCGGGCAAAGCCGTGGCCTTTGGCGAGGCGCTCACCCCCGGCTACAAAACCTACATCCAAGGCGTGGTCGATAACTGCAAGGCCATGGCCAAGGGGATGACCGATAACGGCCTGCGCCTGGTCAGCGGCGGCACCGACAACCACCTGTGCCTGCTCGATTTACGCCCCCAGGCCCTCACGGGCGACGTGGTCACCGACCTGCTCGAGCACGCCGGCATCACCGCCAACAAGAACATGGTGCCGTTCGACACCCAACCGCCGCAAAAAACCAGCGGCGTGCGGGTTGGTAGCGCGGCAGGCACCACACGCGGCTTTACCGAGTCCGATTTCCACCAGATTGGCAGCTGGATTGCCGAAATCACCCACGCCGCCAAAGCGGGGAATGGGGAAGCCACCGCACACAAGGTCAAGGCGGAAGTGGCCCGCCTGTGTGAAAAATATCCACTCTATCAGGGGCTTTAAGGCCTAGAAACGCCATAGGGCTAGACGCAGGCACGTATACGTTCTACATCTAGCCCCATGAAATGCCCCTTTTGCGCCCACGAAGACACGCAGGTAAAGGATAGCCGCCCCTCCGATGACGGGCGCACCATTCGCCGCCGCCGCGAGTGCCCGGCCTGCGGCCGACGCTTTACCACGTTTGAACGCTTTCAGGTGCAGCAGGTTATGGTCGTCAAGCGCGATGGCCGCCGCGAGCTGTTCGACCGCGACAAACTCATCGCCAGCCTGCTTACCGCCTTGCGTAAACGGCCGGTCACACAGCAGCAAATTGGCCAAATGGCGTCCGATATCGAGCAAAGCCTCACCGAGTCTAGCCGCAGCGAAGTCAGCAGCCGCGAAGTCGGCGATGCCGCCTTGGTCGCCCTCCGCGCGGTCGACTTCATCGGCTACCTGCGCTACGCCAGCGTCTACCACGAATTTTCGGGCCCCAACGACGTCGTCAAACTCCTCGGCGAAGAACCCTCCAAGTCATAAAAAGAGGGCCTTAAGGCCCTTTTTTTGAATCCAGATCGATCAAGCCACCAAATCACCGCGCAGCTTGGCCATTTCTTCAGCCACCCGCAGTTTTTTCAGCTTTACCATTTTCATCGCGGTGCCGTCCCAAGCCAGGGGTTGTTTTTGCAATTCCGAAAGCTCTGTTTCAAGGGCCTCATGGCGGTCGGCCAGGGCGCGGAAGCGCGGGTGGTTCATCAGTTGGTCATGGGTCATCGCATCGGCGGCATGGTTCACAGAAGGCATCATCACATCTCCTTGTTGTTGCGTAAGCCCATAACAGGAAAAGGTTTTCCCCCAACGGGCGTCGCGGAGCTTGTCCCCTTCCCATGCATCACAGGGGTAAGGGGTTAGAGGCGCGGCGGCCCATCGCAGCACTCACGGCTGCCGGTGTCCATTATGTATTTACGCAACATCCTTATGCTGCATCGCAACACCGGTGCTGACACCCGGCCCTATCGCCGCGCCGGCCGCGCTACAAATCCAACCGTTAGCTCCTCATGGGGCGCGGTCGGGGTGTGCGTGCGCAGCGGTGCCACATCCAACATAAATCCTTTCTGGAACTGCTCCAGCAGAAAGTCTGGCGTAATGCTGCCCGCAAGGTTGGCCACTTCATCCTGCACACGGTTCAAGGGAAGGTTCAGCAGCTTGCTTTCGGCATAACATACGCCGCTGCGGCCTTCGCACAGGTCCTGAAAGTCCATCAGTGCCGCCTCATAGGTGTTGGGGGCTTTGTAGGAGGCAAGGCGGCTCAGCACACGTATTTCGGCGGTGGAAAACACATGTCCATCCACGCTGTAGGGGTAGCTCCACTCGTTGCCCTGCTCAAACCAGCGGAAGGTCACCACATCATACCCATAGTCGGCAAATACGGGCGAATAGGCAAAGGCCGGTGGCCGTTGGTCCATATGGGCGGTGTAGCTGCGGCGCAAATGGGGCGAAAGCCGCAAGCTCAACACATGCTGAAGTGGGTCAATGGTGGCCGCCAAGGTCAGGTCCAGCGGGCGTATCAGCACAATATCATCCACCAAAAAGAAGATGTTACGTGTGGCCACCGTCGCCAGGATGGTAGGCAACAGCACCGCAAATTTTTCCGTTTCGCGGACAAACCTGATGGGGGCAGGTGCTTTGGCAAAGGCTTTGGCTACCTCCTCATAGGCGGCGGCATGGGCGGGCGTGCTGGCATTATAAAGCACTACCAGCGGGGCGGGGTTGGTTACCAGCGCACAATAACTATCCAGCAACGTGTAAATCTGCAAAGCGCGGTCTTTGGAAAACACCACACCCGTCACCCCGGGCTTAAGGTTAGCCGCCTCCACAGCGGTCAACTCCGCAATCGCCTTGGCGCGGGTGCGGCGCAGCACATCAAAGCCCCGTCGCGAGAGCATCACCCCCCCTGCCCGTGCCACGGCGGCACGTATAACGCGCTTCCACATCATCGGGCACGCACCGTGTCAGGGTTGTCCACATACCACGCATACATCGCGCGCAACCCATCTTCCAAAGGCATCTGGGGTTGCCACCCAAGGGCTTTCAGGCGGCTGGAATCCGTCACTTTGCGCAACGTGCCATCGGGCTTGCTGGGGTCAAACACCAGCTGCCCCGCAAAGCCCACCACGCGCTGCATCAAGGCGGCTAAATCGGCAATGGAAATCTCCTCTTCCGTGCCTACGTTAATATGCAAATCCTCATCATAGCGCTGCATCAGCAATACCAGCGCCCGCGCAAGGTCATGGGAATAGATAAACTCACGCAAAGGCTTACCACTCCCCCAGATGGGGAACGTCGCATCGCCCCGCAGCTTGGCCGCATGCATGCGGGCCATCATGCCGGGTATCACATGGGCATGGTCGGGGTGGAAGTTATCGCGGGGGCCATA
>CANHVX010000062.1 GCA_947464215.1 Pseudomonadaceae bacterium
ATGGCCCCCTTTTAGACCTGCCAGCGCAGAGTGAAAAGAGGGAAAACGTGTAATTTCAACATGGGGTCAGTGGGTATTTATGTCACATGCCCAAAAATTCTACTGTAAGTTATCCCCGATGCAGTTGACGGGAGATGAGGTGGGGGAGATTCTCCCCCTAGGTTCTTATAAGACTTTTGCCCAGGCGCCAAGGTTCAACAAACCGAGGCCGGCAGAAATACAAAAGACGATCCCACGTCATTGTAAGTTCCTTTCTTTAAGTTCTCAGCCAGCTTATGCTGGCTGACTTCTTTTGGAAGCTTGTTTACTGGCACGCCAAACATTCTTCATATTTTGCGCCGTCGGTGCCGGTGGCTTTCAGCTGAATCTGCGCTTTGGGGTGCCCGGCGGCTTGGGTGTCTTTGCCGGGTAGGCTTACCACTTCGGCGCGCTGCAAGCTCTTGCTGCGGCAGTAGTAAAGGCTCTTGATACCCTTTTTCCACGCCATGTAGTGCAGCATGTGCAGCTCGCGCTTGTGCACGTCGGCGGGCAGGAACAGGTTGAGGCTCTGCGCTTGGCAGATGAACGGCGTGCGGTCGGCGGCGTGTTCAATCAACCAGCGTTGGTCAAGCTCAAAGGCGGTCTTGAAGACATCGCGCTCGGCGTCGGTGAGGACGTCGAGGTGCATCACGCTGCCGGCATTCACGGTGATGCTGGTCCAGGTGTCTTCATCGTCGCGGCCGTATTTTTGCAGCACTTTTTTCAGGTGCTTGTTGCGCACGTTGAAGGTGCCTTCCAGCGTCTTGTGGTTGTAGCTGTTAGAAGGGTAGGGCTCAATGCCGGGGCTCGCGTTGCCGCAATAGATGCTGCTGCTGGCATTGGGCGCAATGGCAATCTTGTGCGAGAAACGCTCTTTCACAAGGGCTTCGGCGGCGTCGGGGTTGGGCCCGCGCTCGTCGGCCAGCTTCACGCTGGCGGCGTCGCAGCCGTCTTTAATGTGCTTGAACATTTTCTTATTCCACACCTTGGCCATCACGCTTTCAAACGCGATGCCCTTGCTCTGCAAAAAGCTGTGGAAACCCATGGCACCAAGCCCCACGGCGCGTTCGCGCATGGCGCTGTAGCGGGCGCGTTCCATGCTGGCGGGTGCGCGGTCAATAAAGTCTTGCAGAATGTTATCCAAATAGCGCATCAGGTCTTCAATGAAGATAGGCTCCTTGCTCCATTCTTCAAAGCTTTCCAGGTTCACGCTGGAAAGGCAGCACACGGCGGTGCGCTCTTTGCCGTATTGGTCGGCGCCGGTGGGCAGCACAATTTCGCTGCACAGGTTGCTCATGCGCACGCGCAAGCCGGCTTTGTATTGGTATTCCGGCAGGTGCTTGTTGATGTTGTCGTAGTAAAGGATATAAGGCTCGCCCGTTTCAATGCGGCTGGTCAGAATGCGGATCCAGATGTCGCGGGCTTTGGCCTGTTTAATGGTGGCACCGGTCTTGGGGCTCTTCAGGTCATACAGCTCGTCTTTTTCCACCGCGTGCATAAAGGCGTCATCAATCACCACCGCGTTGTGCAGATAGAGCGCTTTCCGCTTGGGGTCGCCACCGGTCGGGCGGCGGATCTCAATAAATTCTTCAATTTCCGGGTGCCACACATCCAAGTAAACAGCGGCGGCGCCACGGCGCTGGCTGCCTTGGTCAATGGCGCGGGTCATGGCGTCTTGCACCACAATAAAGGGCACAATGCCGGTGGTTTTGCCGTTTATACCCACCTTTTCACCAAGGCTGCGCACTTGGGTCCAACGGGTGCCGATACCCCCGCCGTTGCTGGAAATCGCCACGTTTTCATTCCAGGTCGAGGTGATGCCATTCATCGAATCACCCACTTCGTTCAAAAAGCACGAAATCGGCAACGCGCGGGTGGCGCCACCATTGGCCAGCACAGGTGTGGAAGGCACAAACCACAGCTTGCTCATATAGTCATAGAGGCGCTGGGCGTGCGCGGCATCGTCGGCATAGGCCTTGGCCACGCGGGCAAACGCATCCTGCGGGCCTTCGCCGGGCAGCAGATAACGTTCGGCCAGGGTGGCGCGGCCAAAGTCGGTTAACAGGGCATCGCGGCCATAATCAATTTGCACATCATACATGACGTTCGCCCTTTGTTTGTTCATATCCTCTATCGGCACCGGTTTGGCCTGTCAGGTGCCCAGCTGCAGAGACAGTCGTTCCCAAATCCCTGTGAGGGGCATTTAAAAGTTCGACATCCTACATTCGGGTCCGTCAGGGGCACACATCACCGCCGTTTATGCGGGGGCGGTGGGGTCACAGTCCGGTACTCACTCTCGGTTTCCCAACATTGCCTCTCCTTACTACCTCCTTACAAGGGCCTCCAACATCTTGGTTTTGCGGTCAAGCATCGGATTTTATGTCCCATCCTGCCCAATAAATAATCACCTTCCCCATGCCACCACCCACTACCCCCTGTGTCTTTTTTCACCACCCCACCACTACATATAGTATATACACCCCACAACCACCATATCTAGAACCGATGCGCAACAACCCCACAACATATGTGGATATCAGCGCGCCGGCTTGTCAGGGTGCGCGCACTCGGGTAGCAGGGGGGTATGGAGAGCCAACGCACCCGCCCGCTTATCACCACAGGCCGCACGGCCAGCCGCCTCTCAGCGGCGCACAAGCATGCCATTCAGCAGGGGCTGGCGGCCTATGCGTTGCCAAGCCCGGTGCCGCAACCGCTGGAAGTCGAACTCGGCATCGGCAACGGCGGTGCCATGCACGCCCGGGCTTTGGCCAGTCCAGGCTGGCATTTTTTGGGCTCCGAGATTTACCTGAACGGCCTCAAAAGCCTGCTGCACACCTTAAAGGGCCAACGGGTGCCCAATCTCAGCCTCACCAGCGCCGATGCCCGCACGCTGCTGCAAACGCTCCCCACCGCCAGCGTGCAGCGGCTCCTAATTTTGTTCCCCGACCCCTGGCCCAAAGCCAGCCATCACAAGCGCCGCTTGGTGCAACCCGAGCTGCTCACCGCCGCCGCGCGGGTGCTCACGAAAGGTGGAGAACTCTGGGTGGTAACGGATTGGCCCGACTACGCCCTGCACACGCTTGCCACGGTGTATGGGCATCCGCAGTTTGCGCTGGCACAAACGGGGCTTCAGGCGCGCGAATGCAAGGTGAAGCCCGCCACGCGCGGCGGCGATGATAGCGTGCTGGGGCCACATCACTTGGCTACCCCTCCCGCTTGGTGGGCACCCACCAAATATCAGGAAAAGGCGGCGGCACAGGGGCGCCAACCGTGGTTCATCAGCGCGGTGCGGGTGTAAAGCACGGTAAAAAAAACCGCCCCAAAGGGCGGTTTTTTCTGTGCCGTAAGGCTAGTTTTCGGCATAGCTCTTAATACCGCGCGCCCGGGTCGGGTGGCGCAGTTTTTTTAGCGCCTTGGCTTCAATCTGGCGGATACGTTCCCGCGTCACATTGAACTGCTGGCCCACTTCTTCCAACGTGTGGTCGGTGCTCATCCCAATCCCAAAGCGCATGCGCAGCACACGCTCTTCACGTGGGGTGAGGCTGGCCAAAATCTTGGTCACCCCATCGCGCAGGTTGCTTTGCACGGCGGCGTCCAAAGGCATCACGGCATTTTGGTCTTCAATGAAGTCGCCCAGGGTCGAATCTTCTTCATCCCCCACCGGTGTCTCCAGAGAAATCGGCTCCTTGGCGATTTTTTGCACTTTGCGCACTTTGTCCACCGGCATGTTAAGCTTTTTGGAAAGCTCTTCTGGCGTCGGTTCGCGGCCCAGCTCGTTCATCATTTGGCGTTGGGTGCGGTTCATTTTGTTGATGGTCTCAATCATGTGAACCGGAATGCGGATGGTCCGCGCCTGGTCGGCAATACTGCGCGTAATCGCCTGGCGGATCCACCATGTCGCATAGGTCGAGAACTTGTAGCCGCGGCGGTATTCAAACTTGTCCACCGCCTTCATGAGGCCGATGTTCCCTTCCTGAATCAGGTCGAGGAACTGGAGGCCACGGTTCACATATTTTTTGGCGATAGAAATCACCAGGCGCAGGTTGGCTTCCACCATTTCGGTCTTGGCCACACTGGCTTCGCGCTCGCCCTTGCGGATGGTGCCCACCACGGTCTTGAACTCCGCCAATGTCAACCCATAGGGTTTGGCCATATCCGTCAACTTGTCGATGCCAGCTACAAACGCCTTTTCAATATCAGCCAGGCCTTTTGCAGTTTTTTTGTCTTTTTTGGCCAAAGCAGCCAAAATAGCCTGGGCATCATCTTCATGGCCCACATAGGCGTCAAGGTAGTCCATACGGTTTACGCCGCATTTATCTACCACCAGACGCATCAGTTCGCCTTCGCTCTTGGTAATGGCGCGCGAAATCTCAAACATCGGCTGCATCAGCTCATCCACGCGGTTGTTGGTCAGCGGGATCTCGCGCATAATTGGCTTCATCTGCTCAATCAGCGCGGCATGTTTTTTCGTGAGTTTCGGGTCAGCGGGCAGCTTGGCCATGCGCTTGGCGTCCAGTTTTACCAGCTCATCCACCAGGGGCGTCAGTTTGGCAAACAGTTCCATCAGGCGGGGCAGAAGCTGGGCTTCCATCGCCGCAAGGCTCATGATTTCATTTTCTTCGTCGTCACTGTCGCCAGCCTCCGAGCCATCTTCGCTGGGCTCTTTGGGCTCCACCGGAGAACCAAGGTCAGCGCTGGCCACCACGCTGGGGGCGCCGTCATCAATCAGTTCGCCGTCTTTGGCGTTCAGCACGTCTTCGCTTTGGGCCAGTTCTTGCTGGCTGGGCCCCAGGGCGGCAGCAAGGTCAACCACATCGCGCAAAAAGCGCTTGGCTTCTAACACTTGGCCGAACCACTCCACCACCTTGTCGTAGCAGTAGGGGCTGGAAAAAAGGCCATCATTCAGCTTGTGTTTGCCGGCTTCAATGCGCTTGGCCAGCTCCACTTCGCCTTCGCGGGTCAGCAATTCCACGCTGCCCATTTCGCGCAGATACATCCGCACGGGGTCATCGGTGCGGCCGTAGTCGTCGGCCACGGCGTTGGCGGGCTGGGCGGGGCGCACGGCGTTGCCAAAAAAGTTGGGGTGGGTGGCCAGGGTGTCAATTTCACCCTCTTCGCTGTTTTTGGGGGTCAGGGGGGCGCCAACCACCACGGCCATGTCTACATTGTCATCGTCATCGTCGGTGGCCAGCACGGTGTCATCGGCCAGGGGTGGGGTGGGGGCGTCATCGGCCAGCAGCTCGGCGGCCAGCAGATCGTCTTCTACCAGCAACGTGTCATCAACGGGGGCTGTGGCATGCGCAGACGTGTTTTTTCCGGTGCGAGCCGGGGTGTTCGGTGTGTGTGGGTTAACCATAGCCAGGGGCCTCCTCTTACGGGCAGTGCAACATGTTGAACCTTCGCTAGATGGGGCGCCGGCCTCCCCCTGTCAAGGGGCTCGTAGGGTCTGGCGGAGAATTATCGTTTAAAGCTTTGAAATCATTCCATGCAAGCGGGTCAAACCATTTCATGGTGCGTAAGGTTTCCGTGCGCCGTTGCTGGTGGTGCTTACGGTCTTGCCAGATACCAAATTGGTTTTGGAAAAGCGCCAGAGCATCGGTGTCATCGGGCAGGCTGCGTACGCCGCTGCTGGCCAGAATATCGTCCACAATAGCGGCATGGGGGCCATCCAGAAGGTCGGCAAGGGCCGTCACGTGGTCGGGGGTGGCGCGGGCATGCACGCGCATCAGGTGGCGGGCCAGGTCGGTCAGGGGGCCGGGGGGTAAGGGTAATTCGCCAATAAGTTCATCAACATGGCCAACAATATTGGGCCAGCGGCACACCAAGGCCAACAAAAAACGCAGGGCGCTGTCGCCTTGCAGGGTTTTGCCGTAGTCCAGGGGGGCTTGGGCGGGGGCGGCTCCAAAATCGGTAGGTTTTTTGGTAAAGGTTTTGCCGGTGCGGGTGCCTTGCCACAGTTTGTCTTTCAGGCTTTGGGCGTAGGCGCGGCGCACGGTGGCGTTGGTTATGGTGCGTAAAAGCTCGGCCAGAGCCGCTTCGGCG
>CANHVX010000063.1 GCA_947464215.1 Pseudomonadaceae bacterium
CACGCGCCAAGAGCGCATGCAGCACAGCGCCCATCCGCTTTATGCCTCCGCGCTCGATGTCGTGCCGCTGGGGCGCGAGATAACGCCGGTCGGCTATCACGCGCTGCCGCCGGGCTGGCCGTCGGTGGGCCAGGCGTCGTATTTGCCCAACACGGGGTCCACGGGGGGCGCGGCGGTGGGGGCATGCCCGGCGGGGGTGTCGGCCCGGTTGGCCCCGCAGGTGGCGCCGTTGGGGGCCGCCGAGGGTGCGCCGCTGGCGGCCTATCATGTGGCGGTGTCCGAGCCGATGCGGTCGCTGGTCGAGGCGGCCGGGTCCCATACGGGGGTGGGGCCAGAATGGCCAGAGGGCGATGTGCACCTCACCGCGGCCATGGTGTCCGAGGTGCCGGAGTGGCTGCCTGAAATACCGGCAAGCGAATTGATGCTGAACGTGAAGCGGCTGTTTGCCAGCCGCGCGGTGCGGCAGGCGCTGGCGGGTGTGCATCCGGGTCTGCCCGAGGCGTTATTTCGGTTCAAGGAGGCGGCGTTGGGCTGGCGGCGTCTGCGTTATCGGCTGTTTGCGAAGTATCCGGCCTTGTGGGTTATGGCGCATAGCCCCGGGCATAGCCTGGCCACGGTCGAAGTGCGGCAAAATATGGTTTCCGAGGCCGAGCACGGGGCGGTGCGGCGGGCGATGATGGCGATGCCGCAGGTGGGGTCGGTAGGCGCCGAAGCAACAGAGGTGCCTCTCCATGCAGCGGTGCCTTTGCGTAAGCGCGCCGGGTCGGGTAGAGTGAAGCAGCAACAGGCTTAGGCACATACAATGAACACACAACCCGATCCCCGCATTGCCCGTTCCCCCGGTCTTGCGGGGCCGTCGGGGGGTGCCGAAGGGGCGCCGGCGGCACCGCAGGGTGCGCTGGAAAAATTCCGTGCGTTGCCCAAGGGGGCGCAGCTGGCTATTGGCTTGGGCGGCCTTATGGTGATGTATTTGGTGTTCAGCAGCGGCGGTGGTGGTGGGGGTGGGTCACAAAATCGCCCCAATGTCGGCAACAATGCCGAGATGGGGCTGGTTAGCGGCACAACCTTCAGCGGGCTCGAATCCGACCGCCCGGCGCTGATGCAGAATGTGTTCGAGCAGTATCGGCGCGAGCTGTCCGAGATGCAAAAGCAGAACGAAGAGAAGTTTTCCAACCGCGATACGGCGCTGCAAACCATGCAGCAGCAGAACCAGCAGCTGCAAATGCAGATGCAGCAGATGATGGCCGATTTCACCGCCGAGATGAAGGCGATGCAGACCGAGCGTGCGAAAGATACCGACCGTTTGGCGCAGTTGGCGCAGCAGCAACAGCAGATGGAGCTGTCGGCGCCGGTGAACGGGGTTACAGGTCTGGGGCCGGTGTCGCGGCGCCGCTCGCCCATCAACCAGGTCAGCCTTGGCACCCCGCCGATGGGCACGGGTCAGGGGCTGTTGGGGCCGTTGGCCAACACCATGGGTGTGGCCGGGGCCGAGCCGCAGGCGGGTGAAGGGGCCAAGCTGCCGTTTATGCCGCCATTGGGGTTTGTCAAAGCAACGCTCATCAACGGGGTCGATGCACCTACCGGCGGCCAAGGCAGCCCCGCCCTGGCGCGCATCAGCGGGGTGTATAAAACGGCGATGAACACCACCGTCAGCCTCGATGGCTGCATTGCCCTGCTCGAGTTTAACGCCGATATTTCCACCGAGCGCGCCATCGGCAAACCCGCGCGGATGACGTGTATCTACCCCGATGGCGGCGCCGCCACTTATCAGTTGCAAGGCTATGCGGTCGATGCCGAAGACGGCGTGATAGGCGTGCCCGGGCTGCTGTATGAGGGCGACCCAACCCGCATCGCCAGCTCCATCGTGGCCGATTTCCTGGCCGGTGTCGGTTCCATTGTTGCCGAAAACCAGAACACAAGCACCGTCGATTCAGATGGAACAGAACGTAAAGTCATCACCGGCGATGAGGCGCGGGCAGAAATTGCCGGCGGCGCCGAAAAAGCGTTTTCTTCTATCCGCGATTACCTGAAGCAACGGGTCGACCGCACACAGCCGTTCATCCGTCTCGATGCAACGCGTGAGGTAAACCTAGTTATTCTCAGCGGGCAAGAGTTGCGGGCCGAGGGCAGCCCCTGGACACTGCTGTTTGATGCGCAAGCGGCCGACCAATCGCGGGCGCAGGGCGTTCCGGCTAATCCGCAGGCGGCGGCCGAGCCCGCCCAACAACCGGCACAATAGGGAGACGAACAAGATGCGGCGTGTGTCAGGGTTAGCAATGGTGGGTGTGGTGGCCTTGGTCGCCACCGGGTGCCGGTATTACGGCTCGGCCGTGCCGCCCGAATACCCGATGAGTATGGAAAGCGCCTTGCAAAGCGCCAACAATGCGCGTGGCGGCACCGGTGGCGTGCAGCGCGGCGTGGTGCGTGTGCCCACGCGCCCGGCGGTCGAGAGACCCAGCTACCTGCCGGAAAAAGAGCTGGCGCTGGTCAGCCCCCCGCAAACGCTGTTGGTCTGGACCTATCCGCACATCACCGATGACAACACGCGCGAGTTCGGCAACTGGAGCACCATTTTCCTGACCGACCGCTACGAGTGGGCGCGCCCCAGCAACGAATTGCCGCAGAACGCCGACGATGCCGGCACCTTGGCCGGGCGGCCCAATTTGGGTCAGATGGAAAATCCGCTGCCACCTGCGCCGGCGGCCACGGTGCCGTTTACGCCGCAGGGCTTACCGGCCGAATAACCCCCAGGCGCACACAGCCAAAAAAAACAACATGGGCCTGTTTCACAAAGATACCTTCACACCGCAGCGGCCGTTTCAACTGGCCGAGCAGCTGCCGTACTTCGAGTTTAACGAAGACACCAACTCACCGCTGTATCGCGTGCACTTGCTGAAAGATGGCGGCTTGGGGGTATGCTGGCGGTGCCCTGTTCCGGCCAGTTATTCCTACGATTCTGGCTACCAGAACACGGTCAACGAGCTGCGCACGTTCCTCGAAAGCCTGCCGCAGGAATACGAGGCGCAAATCATCGTCACCTCGCACAACAACCTCACCAAGCCGCTGCAAACCTACCTCGAAGCCACGCCGCAGCTGGAAAAAGCAAAGCTGCTGCGCCAAAGCCGGGCCGAGAAAATCCGCGATGGCGGCGCGCGTGGCTACGCCGTATCCGAGCGCGGCTACACCCGCCTGCGCGAGACGTATATGGTGGTCACGCTGCGCTCGGCCGAGGTCTCCGACCGCTTCGGGTTGCTCAAGGGCGCCATCGAGATGATGTGGCAGGTGGGCGCGATGCTGATGAACACCGTGGGCATGAACATCGACGACGCAATGGGCAAGTTCCTGCGCGATAACGTTCAGGCCGCGATGGTAGAATTCCGCGAGGCGCTGATGGCCGCCGAGAGCACGCTGTCCGATATGTTCGAGCTCCACCGCATGAGCCTCGAAGAGCTGAAAGAGCACTACTGGACAGCCTTCACGCCCAGCTACAAAGACCCTGTGCAGAAAATCAGCGTCGACCCGCTCCGTTCGTTTGATGAACAGGTCTTCCCGCTCCCGATCGAGAATGATTTCGACATTGTCAAAATCGGGCCCGACTACCACGGCACCATCATGCTGGCCATGATGCCCGACACCGTCGCTACCGATTATTTGGGCATCATTCGCCGCACGCTCAATGGCCAAACCACGGTCTTTTGCAACCTTACCTCCGCCAACCAGCAGGTGGAAAAAGTGAAGCTCACCCTTGCCGCCAGCATGCGCAAACGCGTGGCGGGTGCGTTCAACAAGGAAGAGGCCGAACTGTTCGAACAAGAAGCCTCCGAGGTGAAGAGCAAATTGTTTACCGGGCGGCGGATTGTCTTCGCGATGGTCGGCGTGGTGGTGCACGGCAAGTCCAAATCCGAGGTCGAGGATAACTTGCTGCGCCTGGCCTCGCAGTTCAAAAAATTATCGGTGGTGCCCGATGTCGAAAAAAGCATGGCGCTGCATGCCTTCAGCTACAGCTGGCCATTGGCGTGGCGGGCGCGGTTTTCGGTGCCGTTTGCGCGCACGCGGCGGGTCTTAAGTGATGACATCACCGATCTCATCCCCATCCACGGCCATTGGGGTGGCCACGGGCGGCCCTACACGCAGCACGAGAAACACAAGCCGCAGGCGATGTATGTCAACCGCGATGGCGAAATCACGTTCTTCGACCACACCAGCACCGACTTCATGAACTGGCACTACGCCATCACCGGAACGTCGGGCTCGGGGAAAAGCTTTGCCGTGGTCGATCTCACCTTGCAGTTGTTCAGCGCCGGCATCGAAAAACAGTATCTGATGACCATCAAGGACGACTACGACCGCTTCGGAGAAACGCTCGGCAAATTGATTATTATTGATCTCGACCGCCAGGATGTCTGCATCAACCCGTTCGCGGGCGAAATCAGCAAGCACCGCCTGCAACAGTGGACAACCAGTGTCGAGCTGATGATCCAAAAGGGCGAGTATAAAATCGACCGTGTCGAACAGCGCCTCATCGAGCAAGTGGTGCAGTATGCCTACGATATTGTCCCCCCCGATGACGTGCTGCGCCCGACCTGGATTCAGCAGGCCTACCTGAAATTTCCCTATTCCGACGAAGCCTCGCGGCAAGCCGGCATGGCCATGGCGCGCGAAATTGGTTCTTATTGCGAAAGCGGGATTTACGGCAAACTGTTTGATGGGTTTCCCAGCTTCACCGAGAAAGATAAGCTGGTTATTTTCAACCTGCAAAACGTGCTGAACGAGAAAATTTCCGACGTCATCATCAACGCCATTTTCACGATGATTGATAACGTGATGTATCTGGGCGACAGGTCGGAAAAGAAGCATTTGCTGGTCGATGAAATGATCAGCATGATCAGCGCCAAGGGCGGCGCCAGTGTCGCCAACCAAATCAAGCGTGCGTTCCGCACCTATCGTTCGCTCAACTGCATGTGCGGCATCGCCTCGCAAAACGAGGAAGATCTCACCACCGAAGTCGGTCAGGCCATCGTGGGGAACATCACCAAACGCCTCATTCTCAAGCCTAAGCGCGAGATGATTCCAACGCTCATGGAAACCTTGGGTCTGCGCGGCGATAGGCACCTGAACAACATTGCCAGCCTCGATACACGCCCGGGCTTCTTCAGCGAATTTTATCTTATGTCGCCGCACGGCGAAGTGGTGTGCCGTCTTATTGCCGATAAACTCACCTACGCCCTGGCCACCACCACGCCCGACGATACGGCCGAAATTCGCCGCCTGAAAGATGAAATGGGCGGCGATTGGTGGAAGGCCACAGTGCAATTTGCCGAGCGCTATCCCCACGGCGTGCGGGCCGCGCGCGCGGCGTCCTACAAACGCCCGGCCGGCGCATAAAAACGGCCTTAGGCCCCTCCCCGGAAGGGTCATTGCGAAGCGTCAGACCAGCCCCTGTCGTCACCGGGGTCAACTCTGGCCGGGACAATGCCTAACCGAAGCCCCCCAAGCCCCAACGGGGTCATTGCGAGCGAAGCGCGGCAATCCTGAGCGAACAACCCACCAAGCGGCGAAGCACATCGGTGGGATACCGTCATTGCGAGGAGAGCTCAAGCGTAAGCGAAGCCCCAACATAAAATCGACGAAGCAATCGGGTCAAACGCAGCCCCCCAAGCGCCAAGCCTAACACCCATCAACCGCGCAGCGCAGCCGCCCAAGGTTCCTTTTGTCATTCCCGAAGCAAGGTTTGCTCGGCAAGCGGAACGCGAGCCTTAGCAAACCCGCTATCGGGAATCTAGCCGCCCCAAGCAAACCCACTCCCATCGCAGCCCCAAAGGTGGAAAAGGGTCATTGCGAGCGCAGCGCGGCAATCCCGAGCGAACCACCGCTTAACAACGCAGCCCCCATCCCCAATAACCCAATAACCCAATAACCCGACAACCCGATAATCCGAATCTCCCAACCATCAACCGCGCAGCGCAGCCGCCCAAGGTTCCTTTTGTCATTCCCGAAGCATGGTTTGCTTGGCACGCGGAAC
>CANHVX010000064.1 GCA_947464215.1 Pseudomonadaceae bacterium
GGTTTTTATGTAAGTTGGCATGAAATGTGCATAAGTGCTTACATGCAAGAACTTGCCGTCCTCGCCAGCCGCACCCTCAGCACCCAACGCCAATTTACGGCGGTGGCTGATAATGTGGCCAACGTGAACACCGCCGGTTTCCGCAAACTGGAAATGAACTTCCGTGAGGTTATCTCGCGCCCCCAGGGCACACCCACTGCCAGCTATGTCGCCGACCGCGCCCTGCTTGTCTCGCAAAGCGATGGCGCCATGCAAAGCACCGGCAACCAACTTGATATTGCCCTTGCAGGTAACGGCTACTTTGCCATTGATGTGAACGGCGTAACCCAATACACCCGCCGCGGCCAGTTTGTGCTGAACAATGAAGGCACCTTGGTAACCCCTGAAGGACATTCGGTTTTGGATAATTCCGGCGCGCCGATCCAGTTCACCCCGGAGGTGAAAACCATATCCTTCGCCTCTGATGGCACGATTTCCACCGAGCAGGGCCAGTTGGGCCAATTGGGCATCTTCCAGTTTTCCGATGCCGATGTGAAGCTGCTGCAACGCGCCGGCAACACCGCGTTTATCCCCCAGCTGGGTGCCGTGGCCACGCCCGCCGATTTTGGCGTGCCCGGCGCCCCCCAGGTGCGCCAAGGTTTTGTGGAAGCCAGCAATGTGAACGCCGTGCAGGAAATGGTGGACATGGAGACTGTCAGCCGTGCTTACCAACAATCGATTACCATGGCGCGCAGCCTGGAAGACCTTGAACAGCGCGCTATCCGCAACCTGAGCGGCCAATAATAGCTTAACCAACGAGGACACCAACCCATGCTCCAAGCTCTCCGTATCGCCGCCACAGGCATGCACGCCCAACAGCTGAACGTGGATGTTCTCTCGAACAACATCGCCAACCTCAATACCACCGGCTTTAAGCAATCGGCCGCCGCCTTTACCGACCTTGTTTACCAAAACCGAGTGGGTGTTGGCGCCATAACCAGCAGTGCCGGCACCTTGGCCCCTACAGGCCTGCAAATTGGTTTGGGCGTGAGCGTTGGCAGCACCTATCGCCTCATGAAACAAGGCAACCTCTCCAACACCGGCAACCAGTTTGATGTGGCCGTTTCGGGCCGCGGTTTCTTCAAGGTTTCCATGCCCGATGGCACCACCACCTACACCCGCGACGGCACTTTCACCCTCAACCAAGATGGCCAGATGGTGACGAAAGAGGGATATGCGGTTGACCCGGCCATTACCGTGCCCGCCAACGCCAAAGATTTTACGGTTACGGCCAACGGCACCGTTTCCGCCAAAGTTGATAATGTAACCACCCAGCTTGGCACCCTCACCCTGGCTATGTTCACCAACGAATCGGGCCTTGAAAGCATTGGGGGGAACCTCTACCGCGAGACGGAATCGAGCGGGGCGGCCTCGGACACCTCGCCGGGCGAGAGTGGCTCGGGCAGCATCAGCCAATTCTTCCTGGAAACCAGCAACGTTGATTCGATTGAGAGCATCACGCGCCTGATTACGGCCCAACGTGCGTATGAGCTGAACAGCAAGGTCATCTCGACCTCGGATGAAATGCTGCAAACCCTGACGCAGATGCGCTAGGCACGGGGCACGCACCATGATTAACAATAATAAATACAATAGATTAAAATATATTGGCATAGGTGATGCATATTTAGGCACAGGGGACTGGGGCAACGCGGCACGAGGGATAGCCGCAACGCCCCCCACAGAGAGAGAACACATCTATGAACACCATTCTGGACTGGCTGAATGCCGACAGCCACGATACCTGTATCATCCTCAAGAGAGACGGGGTTTTCCCTTTTCTCTCATGGGCCGATATGACCCGCGCCCAACCACCCCTGCTTACCCTGCGCAGCTGCGCATGGCTGCTGGTGCTGGCCGCCGGTTTACCCGTCATCTTTTACTAAAAGCCACAGCCATGATCTTCTCGACTCTGCGCTGGCTTGGATGGCTGGTTGCCTGGGCCCTGCTGGCCCTGGTGCCTGCTGGCCCCCTGTGGGCCGCCACCCCTGTGGATACGGCGCCCCTTTCTATTCCCGTGCTGAAGAGCCCGTTGCCCAAAGGGGCCTTGGTGGAGGCTGCAATGCTCCGCGATGCTGCCATTCCCGCCTCACGCGTGTTTGCCAGCACGCTGGTGAACCGCGCCGATATCGTCGGCCTGCAAGCCCTGCGGCCCCTGCCCGCCGGTGTGCCGCTGAGCCGTTTGCATCTACGCCCGCAACCGACCATAAGCCGAGGGGCGACAGTGCCATTTGTTCTGCAACGCGGCAGCCTAACCCTGCGCGGCCATGGCACCGCCCTGCACGATGGCGCCGTGGGGCAAAGCCTCCGCCTGCTCAACCCCGACACCCGCGCCACTTTGGTGGGCACGGTTGGCGCCGACGGACACGTGACAATCAACTAACGACCCGACAAAGGACTTTGCTATGACTTACCGTGCGCGCACTCTTCTGGGCCTTGCAACCTTGACCGCCCTGGCCGGGTGCCAAAGTTCTGTGCGCCCCGACATGACCGCCGTGGGCGGCGGTGTGCTGGCAACCCCGGCCACTCTGCCCACCCCCATTGCCATGCCCGCCAGCGCCCCCGCCCTGCCCGGCAGCCTGTGGCAGCCCGGCAGCCGCCAGTTCTTCAAGGACAGCCGCGCCCACAGCGTTGGCGACATTGTAACCGTGCTGGTTGAAGAAACCGCCAGCGCCAAAACAGAAGCCAAAACCGACGCCACCCGCACCCACAACCAGCGCGCCGGTATACTTAGCCTGCCGTTTGTTTCGGGCAAGCTGCTGGAGCGGGGCATTGACCTAACCGCCACCGGCCTTGCCAACACCAGCAGCGACCGCAGCTTTGCCGGCGACGGCAAAACCGACCGCAAGGACAGCCTCAATGCCAGCATCGCCGCCGTTGTAACCCAGGTTCTGCCCAATGGCCTGATGGTTATCCAGGGGCAGCGTGAAGTTTTGGTCAACTACGAAAAACAGGTGCTCACCTTGCAGGGAATTGTGCGGCCCGAGGATATCTCGGCGCAAAACACCATCGCCAGCTCTAAAATTGCCGAAGCCCGCATTGCCTACGCCGGCAAAGGCATGGTGGATGACGCCCAAACCCCCCAATATGGGGTGAAGTGGCTGGATAAGGTTTTGCCATTCTAGGCTTTTTCGCGCTCCCCCCTTGCCAAGACACCGGAAAACGCGCACATAGGGTGCGTTTTTTCCCGTTTCCTTCGGAGGTTGCCATGCAACAGACGACCGTTGTCTTCGCGCACGTTGTTTTGGGTGCTCTTTACGGCACAGCCAACTATGTGCGCCATGATAGAACCGGGGTATGGCACCGCGTGCCGCATAACCCTCTCTTTACCTTCCTCGCCGACCCTACCGCCCCCGGTTTTGGATGGAGACTCATCCCCTTCCAGACCCTGGATGCGGCCGGCATACCGATGGATGATCTGGCGCGCTCGCTGATGGTCCACCACAGCACCCACCGCATCACCCATATCACCTTCAACAACCAGCTGACCCGCAGCCTGCAGGTTGGCGCCAAAACCTACCGCGTGGGCGATGTGATCTTCGCCAAACTGGTGAAGGAAGCGCATCGTCTGCCTATCCCGGCGACGCTTGTGGCCGAGAAAATCGACTTCGACCGGCAGGCTTCTCCAGCCTCGCGTCCGCCCCCCACGGCGGCAAGCCACTTTGCCTTCTTGCCCCGCATGACCTCTCGTTAACGAGGCCACTTTCTCTCCACACCTGCCAGCTTGCTGGCAGGTGTTTTTTTTAGCGTTTAGCCACGCGTGCGCCCTGTTTTAGCCAGCGGATGTGCCGCTGTATGGACGCTGAGCAGGCGTTGGGTATCGGCCGCCAAATAGCGTTGGGTGGTTGCCAACTGCCGATGGCCGAGTAATTCCTGCACCGTGCGCAAATCGGCCCCGTTGTTCAGCAGATGGGTGGCAAAGCTATGGCGCAACGCATGCGGTGTGGCGTGCGCGGGCAAATTCAGCGCCTCGCGCGCATCTTGCAGCATTTTTTGGGCAAAGCGTGGGGTGAGCGCCTTGCCGCGTGCGTTGGGGAACAAAGGCGCGGTCGGCGGTGCCTCGTGGCTGGCATTCATCCAACTGTTGAGCGCGCTTTGCACCGGCAGCGGCAAGGGCACCTGGCGCTGTTTGTTGCCCTTCCCTGTAACCGTCACCACCTCGCCCGCGACATCGGCGCGTGTAAGGCTGAGAGCTTCCGATATCCGCAAGCCCAGGCCATAGAGCATCATCAGGAGAGCCAAGTTGCGCTTCTGGGCGCGTGCGCCCTCGGCGGTTTGGGCCGTGACGCTGCGCACGGGCGGAGGCGCCACGGCTTCCAGCACCTGAAATGTTTGTGCCGCCGTGAGCGCGCGCGGAACCGGTGCTGGCACCTTCAGGCCCCGCATATGCACAATCTGCGTGTTCTCGGCCCCGCACGCGGTGGCTAACCACCGGGAAAAACTTCTGAGCGCCGACAATTGCCGATTTAAGGTAGCCTTGCTGGCATTGCCCCGCCCATTGCCAATGCTCTGCAGCCCCCCTGACGGGCGCATCTTGTGCGCCAGATACGCCTGCACATCGGCTTCGGTCAGCTGCCCCATGAGAGCCTCGGCAGAGGACTCGGCATCCCCGCGATGGGTGCGAAAAAATACCAGCATGTCTCTCAGGTCTCGCCCATAGGCCGCCACCGTATGCGGGCTAGTGCGGCGCACCCCGGCAAGCCACGCCAAAAACTGCGTGAGGGCGTCTTCGGCGATAGGTGCCGTTTGGGGATGCGGGCGGGTTTTGGCCATGCGGTTCATGGCCGCGCGCTATACACGCGGATAATCGCCATCTGCCCGATACGCCGCAGGAACTCGAGCAGGTCGGTGCCGTGGCCGGCATGGAAATGCGCCGCATCCTCGCTGGCCAGCGCCAACAGGCCAACCCCCTCGCCCTCCCGAGTTTCCAGCCGCAGCAGTGCGCACGACTTCAGGCGTGCGGTATCGATGCCGAACATATCTTTATGCTCCAGCCCCACAGGCCCCAGGGTAAGCAGCTGCGCAGGCGCGTGCTCGGGGCCCCACAGCACCCGCGCCACCGACAACCCCAATATCTGCCGAAATGGCCCCAGCAGCGCCTTGCCTAACTCGGCACGGGAATCGGCCGCCACAAGGATTTCCACGGCATCGTGCACGGCCGCGGTGGTGGCGGCATTGGCGGCGGCCGCACTTATCAGCTGCCGATAGCGTTTTTTGAGTGTCTCGAGATTCTTATCGGCCTTTTCCGCCTTAGCCGCATGCAACGACAACACATTACCCGCCTTGCGCGGCACCATCAGACCTTCGAGAAGCGCTTTATGGCGCACCAAAAAATCGGGGTTGGCCTGCAAATACGCCTTTACGGCCGTAGCCCTGACGGTGCCTTTGGCTGCACCTGAACGCGCCTTAACATTATTATTTTTTAATGCTTTAGATGTATTTTTTGGAGTTTCTTGAGGTGTCATGTCAGGGGTTGTGTCGGTTTTTACTGTTGCGCGCTTGTATACGTTGTATGGAAGGCCTGAGAAACCCTCCACCCCCCGCGCGGGGTGCCGAACTGGCAACCACGGCGGCTGGGGTTCCCTCTTGCCGCAACGACCTCCCCCTTTCGGGGGTGGTTTGCGTTTCAGGCTCATTTTCAGCCTAGCGCGAACGGCGCGGGTTGGCCATACTGCGCCCCATGCCGACGCCCCCTCCCCCCGCACATCCCTGCCTTATTCGTGCGCTGGTTCCAATGGCGTTGCCTACCCTGCTGGATTACCGATGCAGCGTGCCCGCCCAACCCGGAGATTGGCTCACGCTCCCCGTGGGTAAGAAAGACTATGCCGGCGTCGTGGCCGAGGTGCTTGACCACTCGCCCTTCCAAAATTTAAAAACCGCCACACCACGCCCCGATGTGCCCCGCCTCCA
>CANHVX010000065.1 GCA_947464215.1 Pseudomonadaceae bacterium
CCTTCTTTACCGGAGGCGTGCTGGCCCTGCAAAGCTACCACGGCCTTGGCAGCGGGCCCCTGGCCGATAACCAAATTGGCAAGCTGGTTGCCCTTTCTATGTTGCGCGAGCTGGGGCCTGTTCTGGCCGCCCTGATGCTGGCCAGCCGTGTAGGTGCCGCCATGGCCGCCGAGCTTGGCACCATGCGCGTAACAGAACAAATTGACGCCCTGACAACCCTCGCTGCAAACCCTATGCGCTACCTGGTGGTGCCGCGCATCTATGCCTGCCTGGCCATGTTGCCCCTGCTGGTGATTCTGGCCAATGCCGTGGGGATTTTGGGCGGCTATACCGTAAGCACCCAAGTGCTAGGCATTGCCGGCCACGCCTACATGAACAGCACCTTTGACGGCATAACCGCCGACGACCTGACCATGGGTATCATCAAGGCCGCGACTTTTGGCTTTCTGGTGGGCCTGATGGCCACCTACCACGGCTTCCACGCCACCAATGGCGCCGAAGGTGTTGGCCGCGCCACCACCCGAGCCGTGGTTTATGGCGCTGTGGCCATTCTGGTGGCCGATTACTTTATTACGGCGGCGTTTGTGTAATGGCCCCGCATATCGCCTTTAAGAACGTGGAGCGCCGTTTTGGCGAAAAAGCTGTGCTGCGCGGCGCCAGCCTGAACGTGGCCAAGGGAGATATTCAGGTGATTCTGGGCGGCAGCGGCAGCGGCAAAAGCGTGCTGCTAAAGTGCCTGCTGGGTCTGATTGGCATAAATGGCGGAGACATTCAGGTGAATGGCCAAAGCGTGGTGGGCCTGAACGAGCACGACCACATGGCACTGATGGGGCAGTTTGGCATGCTCTTCCAGAACGGCGCCCTGTTTGATAGCTTGAGCGTGTGGGAAAACGTGGCCTTCCGCCTGCTGCAAGACAACATGGCCCGCGCCGACGCGGAAAAAATTGCCCTGCAAAAGCTGAGCATGGTGGGCCTAGCCAGCCGCACCGCCCACCAAAAGCCTTCCGAGCTTTCTGGCGGGATGCGCAAGCGTGTGGCTTTAGCCCGCGCCATCTGCCACAACCCGCAGATTATCCTTTATGATGAGCCCACGACCGGCCTTGACCCGATTACGGCCGATGTTATCAATGACCTCATCATCAAGCTCCAGCGCGAACTGAAATGCACCAGCATCGTGATTACCCACGACATGCACAGTGCCTTTAAAGTGGCTGACCGCATGGCCTTCCTCTACCAAGGCACGTTTATGGTTGAAGGCACGGCGAAAGAATTTACGAAATCGGACAACCCCTATGTGCGCCAGTTTGTGGAAGGCCGCGCCGATGGGCCCATTGGAACAACACTTTAATTTGGTAACCGAACAAGGACAACGCCCATGAACAACGAAACCAAAGTGGGACTGCTGGTTGTGCTAGCCCTGGCCGTGCTGGGCTGGTTAAGCGTGAAAAGCGGCAGCTTCGGCATGGGCAACAGTGGCGAGCCTACCCGCGAGCTGGCCAGCGTGTTCAGCAACGTGGACGGCGTTGAACCCGGCAGCGCGGTGAAAATGGCCGGTGTGGATATTGGCACCGTGCGCGCGGTGAAATTGCAGCCCAATGGCTCGGCCGTGCTGGAAATGGATGTGCGCAGCACCATTGCCTTGCCCGCCGACATAACCGCCCAAGTGGCCACCAGCGGCTTGATTGGCGAGCGCTTTATTGCCCTGGTGCCCGGCCCCGCCGGAAGCCTGGGCCAAGGCGGCACGTTGGCGGCCGATGCACGGCTTATCCCCAGCAGCGGCACCGCCGACACCCAGGCCATTGGCAACAACTTTGCCAAAGTGGCCGACGACCTCTCTTCGATGACCACAACCCTGCGCCAGGTGCTGGGCACCCCCGAAAATGCCGCCAAGTTGCAGCAGATTATCGATGGGCTGGCCAGCTTTTCCGGCAATGTTGGCAACAGCGGCAGCCTGATGGCCGATATTGAAAAAACCGCCGCCAACTTCGCCAAAATTTCCGATGACCTCGCCAACGGCAAAGGCACGCTTGGCCAGCTGATTTCTGGCCAAGGCGGTGGCGCCGGGCTGGATTCTCTGGCCGAAATTGGCAAGGCGGCCAAAGAAATTCAGGCCGTGATGGCGAAAATCAACCAAGGCCAAGGCACCCTGGGCAAGCTGGTGAATGACCCTGAAACCGCCGAAAAGCTTAACGGCGCGCTGGACACCTTTGGCGAAGTGGCCCAACGCATGGAACAAATTCGCACCGAAGTGGCCTTTGAGGCTTCCAGCCTGACCAACGAGCAGGGCATCGGCAAAGGTGAATTCAGCCTGACCCTGGCCCCGCGCCCCAACCGCTTCTATGTGCTGGGCGCCACCGCCGACGGCTTTGCGAGTGCCGCCAAGAGCCAGAATGAGATCCGTGGACCTTACTTTGGCAAAGATTTTGGCAACAAGACACAGGTTACTGCCCAGTTTGGCCATATGTTCCCCAACGCGGTGGCCAACCAAGACATTGCCGTGCGCGTGGGCTTAAAAAACAGCACCGGCGGCGTGGGCGTGGACACCTTCGGCAAGGTGCCTGTTCTGGACACCGACGTGAAATACAGCGTGGACGCCTACGACTTTGCCGGCAACAACACCCCCGGCAGCAGCAGCCCCCACGTGGACATAACCGCCCGCGCCGACCTGATTGGCAAAACCGTGTATGGCGTGGTGGGCTACGACAATCTGCTGAACCAAGAATACGGCAGCCCCAAGGTAGGTGTGGGGATGAAATTCCAGGATGACGACCTGAAATACTTCCTCGGCCAAGCCCTGTAACCCTCTGACGAAGGCATCGCCCCATGCATCTCAACCTGTTTGACACCGTGTTTGCCGCCGCGCTGGTGCTGAGCATTCTGGCTGCGTGCTTGCGCGGCTCGGCCCGCGAAATGTTGCATGCACTGCTGTTTGGCCTAGGGCTACTGGGCGGCTGGCTGTTTCTGCGCGCAGCACCCCTGCCTGAAACCCAAGTGGAGATTGGCCGTTTGGCGACCAGCATCGGCTTTTATGTGATGGTGACCTACATGCTGACGTGGGGGCTGATGCGCATGCTGGCGCCCCTGATGCTGGACAGCGCCCCCGTGGGCCTGCGTAGCCGCTTCTGGGCCGGTGCGCTGGCCACCGTGAAGCTGTGCGGCGCCGTGTTTGGCGTGAACCTCTGGTATGCCGTGCACAGCCTGGAGCCCTATGGCCAGCGCATTGCCTACATGCCGCCGTTTGTGCAAGACAGCCTGCTTATCCGCCTTTCCGATAAAGCAACCGACGACCTGCACCGCTGGCTGGCCCGCCAAAGCTTTGCCCGCTACCAGTTTGATGACCAAGGCCGCTATGTGCCCGCCACCGCCCCTGCTGCCGTGGGTGCGGGTGTGGCGCCTTCTGCCACCACCCCGGCTTTACCGGCCGCCGACGTGCCACCGGCGCCTAACAACCGCGAAGAAACCTTAGATTAAGCTCTCGCCTTATTATTTGCCCCCTAAACGCATGCGCGCCCGAGAGAAACCCTCGGGCGCGCATGTTTTAGCACGGTTGGCTTTTGCGCCGTGCCAGTTCCGCCTGCAGCTCGGTGAAGAGCTGCTCTGCCGCCTTTTGGATGGCGGCATTCGCGCTCTCCCGCCAGGCGGAAAGGCGCATTTGGAGGCGGGCCAGCTGTTCGGGGCTGGCGGCCCGGAGGTCCGCGGACCCATTTGTGGCGTCAGGCATCTTTCTTCTCCTTTAAGGAAAATGGGATGTCTGACGCCCCCCTGATTTTTATAAACGGTAGTTTCTTGTAGAGGGGATATGGCGCTGGGTGGGAGATTTGGCAAGGGTTTTGATAATAAATTTATTTTATTCAATACTTTAATCTTCGCGCAGGAGGGTAAACCCCAGCACCGTGGCCACGATGGCCAGCCCGGGGAAGGTTATCAGCCACCAGGCGGCTTCCATCACCGCCTTGCCCTCGGTGAGCATGGCCCCCCAGCTGGGTGTGGGCGGCTGCACCCCTAACCCCAGATAACTGAGCCCGGCCTCGGTAAGAATGGCGGCCGCCAGGCCCAAGCTGGCGCTGGTGATGATGGGAGGCAGCACATTGGGCAACACGTGCCGCCACGCCAACCGCACCCCGCCCACCCCCGCCAGCTGCGCCGCCTGCATCCACGCCCGGCCCTTTACCGCCAGCACCTCGGCCCGCACAAGGCGCGCCACGCCCATCCAGCTGGTGAGGCCGATAATTATCATCACGTTTAACAAACTGGGCGTGAGCAGGGCGATAACGGCCAAAATGAGAAAAATGGTAGGGAAGCAGAGCATGATGTCGGTCAGGCGCATCAGCGTGGCATCGGCCCGGCGGCCCCCCAACGCGGCAGCAACCCCCACAGCTACCCCCACCCCCACCGCCAAGCCCACCGCCACCAGCCCCACCCCCAAACTGGTTTGCGCCCCATACATGAGACGGCTGAGCACATCGCGCCCGAGGCCATCGGTGCCCAGCCACAGCATGCCCTCGGGGCCGTGGCTAAGTGGCGGCACCAGCACGTGGGTGAGCATCATGTGCGTCGGCGAAAACGGCGCCAGCACAGGTGCCGCCAACGCCACCAGCACGCTGGCGCCTGCCAACAGCAACCCTGCCACACGTGATGCCTTCATGCTGCTAACACTAGCAGCATGCCCCCTTGCCGCCAAGCGCATTGGCTGGCACCATGTGCCCATGACCCACGCGCACAGGAGATGCATATGATACCGGTGGTGCCTTCATCGCCCGCCCTTATGTCCCGCTCTGCTTCGCCTACGTTTGCTAACCACCGAACCCTGCTCCTTAATGCCGACTACCAGCCGATGGGCTGGCCCCTGGAAACCCTGAACGGGGAAGCCACCCTGCATGGGCTTTGCCTGGGGCGCTTCAAGCCCGTGGCCATGTCGGACACCTATGCCCACAGCCCCACCACCACCCTGCGCTTGCCAAGCGTTGTGGCGTTGCGTGACTATGTGCACCCGAAAGCCTTCTACGGCATACCCAGTGTGAGCCTCTACAACCTGTTCATCCGCGACCGTGGCACCTGCCAATATACCGGCCGCGCCTTGCGCATGGGCAGCCCCCACCGCAGTGATGAAGCCACCAAAGACCATGTGGTGCCCCGGGCCAACCGCGGCGCCGACTCATGGGACAACGTGGTGCTGGCCAGCTCGGACATCAATGCGCGCAAAGGCCGCAAGGCGTTGCACGAATTTGACCACCATCTGCTGACCCACCCCTGGGAACCCCGGGGCTATGACCTGCTCTACATCTGGCTGACCGATGGCACGCTGGCCCACTTGCCCGCTGCCTGGCAGGAATTTCTGGAGCCCTTGCGCGCACGGCCAAGCCCCCGCGTGCTGCGGGCCCTGGAACGTGCCGCCTGATACACGACGCTGAAAGGGGCCCCTGGTGGGCCCCTTTTCTTTTTATGTGTCCGAGAGGCGAATGCGGGGGTCGGCCCAGGCGTAGGCGATATCGGCCAGCACATTGCCCACGAGCGTAAGCACGGCGCCAAACATTAACAAGGCCATGATGGTGGGGTAGTCGCGCATCATGGTGGCATCAAACGCCAACTTGCCCATGCCGGGGAGCGCAAACAGGCTTTCGATAATCACGCTGCCGCCGATAAGCCCCGGAATACTAAGCCCCACCAGCGTAATGACAGGCAGCATGGCATTGCGCAGCCCATGCGCCACCCACACCCGCACCGCCCCTGCCCCCTTGGCCCGCGCGGTAAGCACATAGGGTTCCGACATCGTGGCCAGCATACTGCTGCGCACA
>CANHVX010000066.1 GCA_947464215.1 Pseudomonadaceae bacterium
CTTTGTGCCGACGGGCCACGCGTTTTGGACACCCGCAACGGGCAGATTTTGACCCCCAAAACACCCCAAACTGCGGCACCCAGCGCCACTTTTGCCCCCCAAAGCGGCCCCCATGTGGCACCCAACGGTGCTGACACGGCACCCGTTGCCGCCCCAGCGGCGCCCATTGCCGCTTTGGCGCCGCATCTCTTCCCCCTTGAACCCCTCCCCCACGGGTTTATGCACAGCCTGGCCACCAGCCCCGAGCGGCGCCTGCTGAATGCCGACGACCAAACCGTGCTAGCCGACCTGCTAACCACCCTAACCCCCACAGACCTGCCCCACCACTTCCCCCTTCATGGGCGCGTAGGCGGCTGGTTGCGCGAACGCGTAAAAGACGCCGCGCTGGAATGGCTGGACCTGCACGACCTTATCCCCCCCAGTATGCGGCACATCAACCGCCGCACCGACATGGCCGGCCCCCGCAAAATTGTGATTGATTAACGAAACGCCCCCCCCGATGACCTTTACCCTGACCTTGCTTGTGATTGTGCTTCTGCTGCTGGTGGCCGCCGTGTTCTGTGCCGCCGAAACCGCCATGCTGAGCGCCAGCAAAGCCCGCCTCTACCAAAAAGCCCGCACCGGCCACCGCAACGCCATTGCCGTGCTGGATATGCTAAAGCACCCCGACCAGCTGCTGGCCACGATTCTGATTATTCTGACGTTGGTGCCCGTGATTACTTCAGCCCTGACCACCAGCCTCTTCCATGAAAACTTCGGCCCGCTGGGCATGCTGCTGGCCACCGCCACCCTGGCCGTGGCGATTTTGCTGCTGGGCGAAGCCTTCCCCAAGGCCCTTGGCACCCGCTACCCCGAAACCATTGCGCTGGGGCTGGCGCCGCTGATACGCGGCACGGTGACGCTTTTGGGGCCTGTGACCCGCACGATTAAATGGCTAAATACCGGCATATTATGGGTGCTGGGCCTGCGCCACAACCATGCCCACACCTACACCGAAGCCGACATACGCGGCGCCCTGAACCTTGGCCTTGAACACGGCGCCATTGCCCCCGCCCAGCACCGCATGCTGGACGCCGTGCTGGACCTGAACGAGCTGACCGTGCGCGACGTGATGGTGCACCGCAGTGCTGTTGCCGGCCTTGACATACACACCCCCCCCGCCGACCTGCCCCGCATGCTGGGCGAGCTGCGCCACAGCCGCGTGGTGGTGTATGACGGCACCCCGGAAAACCTGCTGGGCATTTTGTATGTGCGTGACTACTTGACCGCGCTGGCCACCGTGAAAAGCCGCCACGAGGTGAACCTGCGCCAACACCTGCGCCCCCTTTATTTTGTGCCCGAAACCACCCCGATTGGCCACCAAATGCGACAGTTTTTAACCCTGCACCGCCACCTGGCGCTGGTGGTGGACGAATTTGGCGACATGCAGGGCCTGGTGACGTTGGAAGATATTCTGGAAGAGATTGTGGGCGACATTGCCGACGAGCACGACACCGCCCGTGCTGCCACCCATGGCGACGACGGTGGCCACACCCCCGCCAACGACCCGAACATCTACCCCGGCAACACCCCCATCCGCGACCTGAACCGCAAAATGGGCTGGGCCTTGCCCGATGACTCGGCCGTGACGCTGGCCGGCCTGATGACCGAGACGCTGGGCCACCTGCCGATACAGGGCGAAAGCTGCCAGCTTGGCAGCCTGCGCCTGACCGTGGTGATAAAACGCGGCCACCGCCTGGAGCGCATCGCCATTGAGTTGCGCGCGCCTGCGCCCGTGGCCGACGCCTAGGGCCCACGATGCACACAGCTTTCACCCCCGTGCTGCGCGTTGTTCTGCTGAGTGCCGGTTTGGCCTTGGGAAGCTGCGGCGCCGACGCCCCCACCCCCACCGCCCGCTACGACACGCCGCCCGCCGCCTTTTCCCCCCGCGACCACGGCGACCGCCTGAACCTGGCCATTTTGGGCACGCCGCCCAACCTGGTGCCCTTTTTAGCCGGTGATGCCAGTGCAGCCACGCTGGCGGGCAACATTTACCACAGCCTGCTGACCTACGACGGCGACCTGAACCTGATTAACCAGCTGGCCGAGCGCCACACCGTAAGCCCCGACGGCTTGACCCTGACCTTCACCCTGCGCAAAGGCCTAACCTTTGCCGACGGCAGCCCGCTGACCAGCCGCGATGTTTCGGCCACCTTCCACGCCATAACCCACCCCACCACCCGCACCCCCTACGCCGACGACTACACCCGCGTGGCCACCTTTGAAACCCCTGACCCACGCACCGTGCGCGTCACCTACGCCGAGCCCTTTGCCCCCGCGCTGGCCAGCTGGGCGGGTTTGCCCATTCTACCCGCCGACGTGATTGCCGCCACCCCCGACTTTAACGAGACGCCCCTTAAAGAAAAACCCTTAGGCAGCGGCCCCTACCAACTGACCACCGCGCGGCGCGGGCAGGACTATCTGTTCACCCGCAACCCCACCAGTTTTGAGCAGGCGCGGATTGGCGAGCTTTACTACCGGATTATCCCCGACCAAAGCACCCAATGGCTGGAGCTGAAAGCGGGCAATCTGGACATGCTGGAGCTGACGCCACTGGCCTTTACGCGGCTGATTTCAGACAGCTGGTTTACCCGCCAATACGCCACCTACCGCTACTTGAGCAATGCCTACACCTACATGGGTTTTAACCTGAAAGACCCCCTGTTTGCCGACAAAACCGTACGCCAAGCGCTGAGCTACGCCACCGACCGCGAGGGCCTGATTGCCGCCGTGCTGTTTGGCCAAGGCGCGCCGATTGCCAGCATCTTCAAGCCCGGAACCTGGGCCTACAACACCCGCCTGACCCCCTACCCGCACGACCCCGCCCGCGCCGCCGCCTTGCTGGAGCAGGCCGGGTGGCGCCTGGGGCCTGACGGCGTGCGCGCGAAGGACGGCAAGCCCTTCCGCTTTACGCTGGTGACCAACCAAGGCAACGAAAGCCGCCTGAAAACCGCCCAGATTTTGCAAAAAAACTTTGCCGATGTGGGCGTGCAGATGGACATACGTGTGCAGGAATGGAGCAGCTTCCTCACCACCGTGATTAAGCCCCGCGCCTTCCAGGCCTATCTGATGGGCTGGAGCCTGCCCGCCGAGCCTGACCCCTATGACGTCTGGCATTCCAGCAAGCAGGGGGCGGATGAGTTCAATATCGTGGGGTTTGCCAATGCCGAGGCCGACCGCGAAATTGTGGCCTCGCGCCGCGTGTTTGACCGCGCCGCCCGCGCCACGCACCTCTTCCGCCTGCAAGAGATTCTGGCCGATGAGCAGCCCTACCTGTGGCTTTATGCCCCGTATTCTCTGGTGGCTATCCATAAACGTGTGCAGGGCGTAACCCCCGCCCCCGCCGGCCTTGGCTACAACAGTGTGGATTGGTGGGTGCCCAAGCCTTGGCACCTGCGCCCGGCGCTGCAACCCTAGAGGCTGGCGACTTTCCCCTGACCAAAGGGTGAGGCCAAGAGGCCGCGCTCGTAGCCTTCTTCGTAGCGTTTGTCGGTTTCAAACCGCTTATCTTTCTCGCGGTTGTTGAAGCCGTCTTCAAAGCCGAGCGTGTAGGTATCGGGCGCCGCCGACTCTCCCCCGGCCCCGGATATAGACACCGGGCCTTGCGCTTGCGCGCTTGGCGTTTCGGTGACATCGGCCACGCCGGCAATGCGCACGCCGACCGACGGTGCCTCGGCCCCGCTGGCCAGGCGCACGCCGCTGAAACGGGTATCGGCCCCGCGATGGGACGACTGCCAGGCGGATTCGTTCACCCCGCGGCCGCCCGCCATGTAGGCGCTGCCGCCATATTCAGGCGTGACACGTGTTGGCCCGGGTGTGGGGGTGGTGTTCGTCCATTCAAAATTGCCGCCACGGCTGGGCCGCACGGTACCGTTGCCCGCAACACCGTTAGACGTGTTCGCGTTGTTGCTGGGCGGGTTGGGATTGGCGTTGATAACCGGCAGGCCGCTGACATTGCCGTTGCCTCCGCCGCCGCCGCCGCCGCCGCCTCCGCCTCCGCCCATGGCTTTTTCCATAAGCTGCTGAAAGACCTGTTGGAAGATGCCGCCGTTGCTGCCGCCCATCATGCCGCCCAGCGCGCCCCCAAGGCCGCCGCCGCCCCCGCCAACCGTGCCGCCGCCCAAGGCACGGATAGGGATGCCGCTGTTCATGTTGCCCATGCCGAGGTTGGGATCGGGCAGGCCCATAGAGGGTTGGCCGCAGAGGAGGGTTTTGAGGGCTGACATGGCATCGGCCGCGCCCGCCGCGCCAGCCGCCGCGCCGCCGCCAGACGCCGCCGCGCACATGGCTTGAATGAGGGCCGGCGTGAGCTGCGAGATCATATCCATTGCCGGGTTGGAGCCCTCGCCCGATTGGGCCCGGGCAGCCGGCGCCACCCCAACTGCCACCGCCATACAGGCCGCAACCCACACAAGGTGTGACGAGGTAACACGGCGCGAAGATTTCATGCTTATCTATGTCTTAAGTTAATAGGACATTTCCTAACATGCTTATATTGTTGTTTATGTTAGAGTTTTTCGGAGCAATCATACCCTTCGGTGTAGGGCACGTTGCCGGCACGGTTGCTGTTGCGGGTGCGCTTGGCCAGGCCATCGGACTTGCCGGCCTCGAACGCCACCTTGGCGCGGTAGAGCTTATTGAACCGCGTTTCATCGGTGCCGAACTCGTTCGCCTCTTCGCTGCTTAAGCTGCTTTGTGGGCGGAACAGGAACTCGACCAGGCGCAAGGGCACGCTGATGCTATCGGCCACGGCTTGGAGATTATCGCCGCAGACCTCGCGCACCCGGCGGTCGGAGGTATCTTTGCCGGTGGGCGTGGTGCTGCTGATACCGTTGCCACGGCGGCATTCCTGCTGGCCGTTGTAGTAGCCGTTTAAGTAGTCGGTATCGTTCGTGAAGCAGGGGTCGACCCCAATACCACAGACACCGCCGGCCAGACGCGCGCCATCTTTGAAGCCCGCCTCGTTCCGCTGGGCGGTGCTGAGGTTGGTGCCGCCGCTGCAGCTGGATGAGGAACAGAACTTTTTGCCATCGACATCGACACACTCGGAGCCGCCGCTGTTCTGGCAATACTCCTTGCCGCCGACCTTCAGGCAGCTGGTGTTGCTGGTGCCGCTGGCCTCGCAGTAGCGTTGGCCGTTAAGCTCGACACAGTCGGTTCCGCTACCGCTGGTGTTGGTGCAATACTGTTTGCCGTTCAGGCTTAAGCAATTGCGGTTGTTGATATTATCGGTGCTGACGCAGGACTGTTGCCCATTGACCGTAGCCAAGGTGGTGCCCGACGGGCAGGTTTGGTTCTGGTTGTTGGAGACACAGGACTGCTGACCGTTCACCAAGGCCAAGGTGGTGCCGTTGGGGCAGGTTTGTTGCTGGTTGGGGTTTTGGCCATTGTTGCCATTTTGCTGGCCGTTTTGTGGCCCCGGCATCATATCTTGCGGGTTAAACGGCTGGTTGCCGGGTTGGTTTGAGGTGTCGGCCGGGGTGCCACTCGGGCCCGCGGGGGTGCCGGAAGTATCGGGGGTTGGTGCGCCGGGGGTGTTGGCGTCGGCCGTGTTTTTGGCGGGGTCGGCTTTCTTTTCGCCTAATTTTGCCATGGGATTGGTGGGTTTTGCATTGGGGTCGGCCGCGGGAAGTTTTATGTCTTTGCTGACTCTATCTTTCGTCCC
>CANHVX010000067.1 GCA_947464215.1 Pseudomonadaceae bacterium
CAGCGGCGGTGCAGCAGCAGTTTGGCGGGTTGCTCGCGCAGCATCCGCTGGCGCAACACATTATCGCCACCGTGCTGGCCAATTTGCTCATCAACCGGCTGGGCCTGCTCGCCATCCCCCGGCTGATGAACGATTACGAGGCCGACGCCACCACAGCCGCCCGCGCCTTGGCCTTGGGCTGTTGCCTGGGCCGCCTCACGGGGCTGTGGCGGCAGTTGGCCGAGGCCGAAGAAATTACCGAGCAGCCGTTGCCATCGGCCACGGTGGTGGCGGTCAGCACACGCCTGAAGCTGGTGGCGGGGGTGCTGGGGGCCTGGGTGCTGCAACAGGGCCAACCGGTGAATATCGATTATATCTGGAAACAGCTGTTCGCCCCTATCGCCGAAGCCCTCGAGCACTTGCCGGTGGTGTTGAAAGGCCGCCCGGAAATGGCCGCCTGGGTGGCCGAGTGGCAAGAGATGGGGCTGAAAAAGCCGTTTGCCCAACGCATGGCGCTGCTCTCACCGTTGGTGGTGGTGCCCGATGCCGTGGTGGCCGCCCATCACGCCAAGCAGCCTCTCACCCGGGTGCTTGCCGTGCATCTCGAGGTAGGCAAGGCGCTGCAATTGCCCGCCCTCGTCAGCAAAATCCGCACCATGCCCGCGGCCGATAGCTTCACGCGGCAGGCGATTCAAGCCATGGCGATGGATCTGTTCACCCGCCAGCGGCGCCTCACCCAACATGTGCTGCGCGAGAAAAAAGGCGTCGCGGCCTGGCAGGCCGAATGCGGCACCACCTGCGGGCGCTATCATCTGCTGGTGAAGAAACTGCTGCGCGAGAAGCAGCTGACAACGCCCATGCTCAGCATTCTCCTCTCGCGCCTGCAAGAGCTCGAAGGGCGGGGATAAACGGTGTAACGCCTCTCAGATACGGGCAGGCACGGGCTTCGCCGCACGGCGCGCAGCACGGTGGCTGGCACCGCGCAACGCGAAGGGGAGCAACACCAACCCGGCGGCCACCGTCACCCACACCACACACAGCCGTATAAGGGCGGTGGCCAGCACGGCAATGCTCAACTCGGCACCAAATTGGGTGAGCAGGAACACCATAGTGGCCTCGGCGCCGCCCACACCGGCCGGCATCATGGAAAGAAACCCGCCCATGGTGCCCAGGCTCACCACCACGCTGCCGTGGGCCATACTCAGGGGGATACCGAGCGAACTCAGCAAATTGCCAACCGCCCACCCCACCAAAGCCCAGCCCACCAAACTTTGGGTGGTGGTCAGCAGCAGCACGCGCCAGCCCAGCACGCGGGTGGTGTGCAGCAGCAGCATGCGCATGCGGGCAAATAGCCGGGGGCGGCGCTTGCCGGTCAGGCTGAACAACCCGTTCAAACCGCGCACCAGCAAACCGGGGGCGGCCAGGGTTAGGGTGGCACCCACAAAAAATGCAAGGCCGACCAGCCACATCAAGGTTTGCAGGCCGTAGCTGTCGCCCATATAAAAACTCAGCACCATCAGGCCCATCACGCCCAGGCCGCACAGGGCCAGGCTGTCGCTCACCAGGTCCATGGCCAGCAAGGGGGCGGTGCGGGTGTAGGGCAGGCCATGATATTCTTTCAGCAGCCACAGCCGGATGGCGGTTCCCACTTTGCCCGGGGTGGGCAACAAGGCGTAACCCACCGTGTAGTAGTAGGCCATGCGGATAATCGGCACCTGCAATTTCAAGGCATGGGCGGCGGTGTGGTAGCGCCAGAAGCGGAGGATACTTTCCACGATGGTGGCCACCACCAGCCACAGCACCGCGTGGGTGGGGAAGGTGTAGAGGTGTTCCATCAGGCTTTTTTTGCTGGTCAGCACGGTGGTCACCAGGGTTACCAGCACTGTCAGGCTCACCAGACAAATCACCCAGCGCATGGCCGTGCGGCGCAGGTCGGGGGTGAAGGTGAAGCGGGGCATGGGGGCTATCCTTTGGCCACCAGGCCCATGGCGGTGCGCACACGGTCCAGGGTGGGGGTGGCGGTGGCGGTGGCGGTGGCGGCGCCATGGGCCAGAATACGTTGCAGTTCCAGGGGGTCAGCCATCAGGCGGGCGTGGTGGCGCTGGATAGGCTCCAGCACGCTCACCACCGCGTCGGCCACGGTGGTTTTGAAGGCACCATAGCCCACGCCAACAAAATCGTTTACAGCCGCGTGCGGGGTCACACCGCGGCAGGCCGCATAAATCTCCAGCAGATTGGCGACGCCGGGGCGGGTAAGGGGGTCATAGGCCACCTCGGTTTCGCTGTCGGTTACCGCGCGCTTGAATTTTTTGACAATTTCCTCGGCGCTGTCGCTCAGCAACACGGTGCCGCTGCCGGGGCGGCTTTTGCTCATTTTTTTGGTGGGGTCTTGCAGGTCACGCACGCGGGTGGCGGCTACGGGGTTTATCGCTTTGGGCACGGTGAAGGTCGGGCCATATACCCCATGGAAGCGGGTGGCAATATCACGGCACAGCTCCACATGCTGGGTTTGGTCATCGCCCACGGGCACCACATGGGTGTTATAAAGCAGAATATCCGCCGCCATCAGCACGGGGTAGCCAAACAGCCCCACGTTAATGTTTTCTGCATGCTGGCGGCTTTTGTCCTTAAATTGGGTCATGCGCTCCAGCTCACCCATCTGGGTGAAGGTATTCAGCAGCCAGCCCAGTTCGCTGTGGGCGGGCACATGGCTTTGCACAAACAGGGTGCAGCGGGCGGGGTCAAGCCCGCTGGCGATATACCACGCGGCCACACCCAACGTGTTGGCGTGCAGCTCGGCGGGGTCTTGGCGCACGGTAATGGCGTGCAGGTCCACCACGCAAAAGAAGGTGCGGTAAGCGTCCATATACTGGGTAAAGGGCAAAAAGGCACCCAAAAGGTTGCCAAGGGTGGGCATACCCGTAGGCTGGACGCCACTAAAACAGGTTTGCAAGGCTGTCATGGAGTTGTTTGTAGCCCAAACGCAAGAATAAAACCAGCCCTTGCCAAAAGAAGGCGCGCGGGCTATAACACCAACCGAATACAATGAAAATCAACCCCGTGGCACCACGGGCAGCGGAACCAAAGCGGCCATTGGGGGCACCCCCACCACTCTTCTTCCCCTTCCCTGAATAACCCACGGCCCAAACACATAGGGACTCGAACACACATGTTCACCATCTACAAAAAAACCATGGAATGGGGCGGCAAGCCGCTCACGCTGGAAACCGGCAAAATGGCTCGCCAGGCCGATGGCGCGGTGCTGGCCACCTACGGAGAAACCGTCGTGCTTGCCACCTGCGTCTTTGCGAAGGAACCCAAGGCCGGGGTCGACTTTTTCCCCCTGACCGTGAACTACCAGGAAAAATTTTACGCCGGCGGACGCATTCCGGGCGGCTTTAAAAAGCGCGAAGGCCAACCCGGCGAGCGCGAAACCCTCACCAGCCGCCTGATCGACCGCCCCATCCGCCCCCTCTTCCCCAAGGGCTTTAAAAACGAGGTGCAGGTCGTCACGCAGGTGTTGCAGTACGACCGTGAAAACGAGGCCGATGTGGTCGCCATGGTGGCCGCCAGCGCCGCGCTGGCCTTGTCCGGCGTGCCTTTCTTGGGCCCTATCGGTGCCGCGCGCGTGGGCTTTATCGAGGACACCCTGGTGCTCAACCCCACCGTGTCCGAGCAAGCCACCAGCAAACTCAACCTCATGGTCGCCGGTACCGAAGAAGGCGTGCTGATGGTTGAATCCGAAGCCTCCGAACTGCCGGAAGAGGTGATGCTCGAAGCCGTGATGTTCGGCCACGAGCGCATGCAGAAGGTTATCAAGGCAATCCACGAACTGGTGACAGCCGCGGGCAAACCCGCCCACGTGATGCCGGAAGCAGCCGACACCACCGCCTTGGAAAAGGCGCTGGAAAAGGCCTACGCCGAGGGCATTATCGCCGCCTACAAAATCCAGAACAAGCAGCAACGCGTGGCGGCTCTCAGTGCCGTGCGCACCGCCGCCATCACCGAGCACGCGGGCGCAGAAGACGCGCGCGACGCCACAGTGGCCGACAAAGTCGCCAAGCTCATCAAGGGCATGGAAGCCGACGTGCTGCGCCTCGATGTATTGAAGAAGAAATCCCGCCTCGATGGCCGCAAGCCCACCGACATTCGCCCCATCGTGGCCGAGGTCGATGTGCTGCCCCGTACCCACGGCAGTGCCTTGTTCACCCGTGGCGAAACGCAAGCCTTGGTGGTCGCCACCCTGGGCACCGGCCAAGATGAGCAAATTATCGATGTGATGGAAGGCGAGAGCCGCGAGCGCTTCTTGCTGCACTACAACTTCCCTCCCTTCAGCGTGGGCGAAACTGGGCGCATGGGCGCTCCGGGCCGCCGCGAAGTCGGCCACGGCAAGCTGGCCTGGCGCGCCATTAACCCGCTGCTGCCCACCGCCGAGCAATTCCCCTACACGCTGCGTATCGTGTCGGAAATTCTCGAAAGCAACGGCAGCTCCTCCATGGCCACCGTGTGCGGCACCAGCATGGCCCTTATGGCCGCCGGCTGCCCCCTTCCCCGCCCTGTGGCCGGGATCGCCATGGGCTTGGTGAAGGAAGGCAAAGACTACGTCGTGCTGTCCGACATCATGGGCGACGAAGATCATTTAGGCGATATGGACTTCAAAGTGGCCGGAACATCCGAAGGGATCACCGCGCTGCAAATGGACCTCAAAATCACCTCCATCACGCGTGAAATCATGGAAATCGCGCTCGAGCAAGCCCACCACGGCCGCCTGCACATTTTGGGCAAGATGGCCAAGGCGATCGAAGCTCATCGTGGCGAAATCTCCGATTTTGCCCCCGCGATGGAATCCATTCAAATCGAAAAGGACAACATCCGCGTCCTCATCGGTAAAGGTGGCGAAACCATCCGTGGCCTGTGCGAGCAGTTCAACAGCACCATCGACATCGACGACAACGGCAAAGTCACCATCGCCAGCACCGACCGTGTGCAGCTCAAAGCCCTGGTGGCCCACATCGAAAACATGTTCGCCAAGCCCGAAATCGGCGCCATCTACGGCGGCACGGTGCTGAACACGACTGATTTCGGCGCCTTCGTCAGCTTCATGGGCGGCAAGGAAGGCCTGGTGCACGTCTCCGAAGTCGTGCCCGTGCGCTTGGGCCACATCACCGACGTGCTGCAAAGCGGCGACGTGGTGAGCGTGAAGGTGGTCGAAACCGACGATCGCGGCAAGATCCGCCTCACCGTGAAGGAAATCCCGCAAGCGGGCGTGGTGGCCGAACGCATCGAGGCGGTCATCGCCTCCGGCGGCAGCCCGCGTAAGGAACGCGAACCCCGCGAAGGCGGCGAAGATGACAATCGCGGCAACCGCGAGGGCGGACGCGAAGGCCGCGGCGATCGTGGTGACCGCGGCGGACGCGGTGGCCGTGGTGGCGACCGTGGTGGCCGCGGCGGCGGCGGCGATCGTGGTCCACGCCGTCCGTCCCGCCCCGAGTAAGCGGCACAAACGGCAACAAAACGCGGCCCCTCGGGGCCGCGTTGGTTGGGTGGGTTAGTTTCGTATGCCGCGCTCCACCCCCACACCGGTTTTGGTGCGCACCACACGGGCCACATCGCCACTTTTTAAGTCCCCCTTCAGCATCAATTCGGCCAACGCGTTTTGCACATGGGCCTG
>CANHVX010000068.1 GCA_947464215.1 Pseudomonadaceae bacterium
CCTTCGTCAGGGTGGGCATAATCAAACCACTGCGTGCTTTGATTATGCCCATTCTAAGGCCCCCTGTTTCCATTCATAAATAAAGCCCAAGGTGAGGACGGTGAGGAAGACCATCATGCTGCCAAAGCCGAACCAGCTGATTTCTTGCAGCACCATGGCCCAGGGGAACAGGAAGGCGACTTCGAGGTCGAAGACAATAAACAAAATGGCGACGAGGTAAAACTGGACATCAAACGTGCGGCGGGCGGTGTCGAACGCTTCAAACCCGCACTCATACGTGGTGACCTTGGTGGATGTGCGGCGCAGCGGGTTCAGCAGCCACGGAATGGCCAGCATGACGCACGCAATGGCGGCAGCAATGCCAAAAAAAAGCAGGATGGGAAGGTATTCGGCCATGTGAGGTGCTTGCGTTGTTGCACCCACCTTACCAGTTTGGCCACATTTGGCAAGGCTTGGCCGCCCCCCTCTCCTTCACCTCGGTGTTTTTCTGTGGCCACGTGGTGACCACTCTGCCTAAGACTTAGGCGCGCTTACCCGACATCGGCACCACGGTTGAGGGCGCCTTCTTGCGCGCCGCGTGCAACGCCCCCAAGGCTGCCACGTGCGCCATAATGGCGGCGGCAAGATCTTGCCCCGTGACCGATTCCATCTCGGTAATGGCGGGCACCCGCGAGACTTCCAGCAACAGCGGGCCCTTCAATTTACTGCGCAACATACTGACCGCACAAAACGGCGCCCCATATAACCGCGCCGCCGCCTGGGCTATCCGCGTTTCTTCGGCCGACAACGGCGACACCGAACACAGCGGGTTGCCCTCTTCCTTCGGCCGCACAAACCCTGCCGGTGCCATACGTTTTATCGACGCGACCGGTTTATCGCCCAGCATAAGCACCCGCACATCTTCGCCATAGGGCTCGGGGAGATCTTGCACCAAAAACGGCTGGCCGCCGGTGGCCAAATATTGCGCGTGGGTATAGGCCTCGCCACTGTGCTGCACCACCGCCACCCGGCGGCCTGAGCCACCATAACGGCTGCGCATAAGCAACGGGAAATGCAGCTCGGGCATCACCACCGACAATTGCGAGGGGTGCGCCATAACCCAACTGCGCGGCGCGGGAATATTACTGCGGGCCAACAGGCGCGCCATAGTGATGTTATCGCCCAGCGGCACCCGCTGGTGCATGGTGACCGGGTAACCCCAGGCCTCGAGCGATTGGGCAATTTGCCACGTGTGGTCGTCATCCCAGCGGGCAATGGGCAAGGTGAGATCGGCCACCGGAAACGGCTGGCCCCGCCACAGCACCGGGCAGCTTTCTGCCGCCGTGGCGCTGTTGAACGCCTGCACCACCTCGGCTGGATTGATAACCAACAGCTGGTGGCCCTGCGCTTCGGCCGCCTGCATAAGCCGCGCCACCAACGGCGCCCCCTGGTGCTGGCTATGAAACCGCGTGAGCAGAATAAGCTTCATGGTTTTACTCTATAGATATAGGCATAAGACCCATTCCTTACACCCCCCCCTACCCCTGAAAACCTGTCATTTCGCGGATGCGCGAGGCCGTGCGCTGAAACACCTGCGCTGCCGGGCCGGCGGGGCAGATATCTTCCGGCTTAAATGAAGAAGACATGATAAGCCTTCGTTTTTGTTCATATAAAATATCTATGCATGTTGCCAGGCGCAGCGCCGCGTCGGCCTCGGCGGGGGCCAGATAGGGCACGTTTTCGATGCACAACGTATTGAATTGATTTGATAATTGACGATACTCCTGACGGCCAAGGGCGCGGGTGCACAGAGCATCGAACGTGCACCACACGGCGTTGCCCTCGGCCCGCTTGCATTCTAGGAACGCCGGAACCCCGGCAGGTGGGCCTTTGGGCAGCTCGGCCCAGGCCACCTCGAGCTGGGCGGTGGGCGATTCGCCCTCCCACCCCAGCACATACACCCCCTTTGCCTCGGCAGTGACCAAGGTGCGGTAGTCGATCCGGCTTTCCAGCCCCACCGGCTCCATATGCTTTTCCATCGTGCGCAGCAGCGGCATGAAGCGGTCGCGGTTCAGCCCGCCTTGAAACAGCCCTTCCAGCGGCCAGTTGGAGGTGGCCACCACCACCGTGCCATTGGCAAACAGGTGATGCATCAGCCGCCCCAGCATCATGGCATCGGGCAGGTTGGTAAGATAAAATTCATCGAACCCCAGCACGGTGGCTTCGGCACTGATTTCGGCCGCCAGGTTGGCGACATAATCGAAATTCTCGGGCGCGCCGGCCGGTTTGGGGGGCATGGCGTGCAGGCGCCGGTGCAACTCTTCCATAAACGCATGAAAATGCACCCGCCGCTTGGTGGCAAATGGCAGGGCATCCATGAACATATCGAGCAGTTGCGACTTGCCACGCCCCGGCGGCCCGTGCAGCCAGACCCCCTTGGGCGGCGCCGCGTTATCGGCCAGCACCGCGTTGGCCAAAGATTGCAAGCGTGTGACCGCTTGTGCCTGCATAAGATCGGCCTGCCAGCCATGGGCCAGCCGCGCGCGGTAGGGCTCTAGGAGATTGATATGCATGTAGGTTCGGCCATTGGGACGGGAATATGTTGAACGGTGTGCGCGCAGCATTGGCCCACATTAGGCCCACAGACGGCCCTTGGGCAAGGCTCTCCGCCCGTTCTTGAGTGATGGGGTGTGGCTTTTGGGGTGCGGCATATTTGGCAACACCATTCCGAAATCTTACGTCACATCTTCATTTGACTTGATTTTGTGCGTTGGATACTCCAGCATTTATTTATGAAAATAAACCGGTCTTTTTTGGATGGTTATACAAGCGCCCTTGGCCATATATCCAACTTGTATTTGGGAAACTATACGGCCGAGCCCATTGATGTTCCAGCGGGGACACAATCCATTCACAAAAGTTGGATGCGTGTAGGGCATTATCTTTCCTCTTCTTTTACCCAGTTTGATGTAACACCAAAAGAAAAACGCATTTATGTCCAGAAAAAAAACCCTCCCCGTAAAAAACGTGCTTGAATCCAAGGCTGGCGCTAGGCCTTCGAGCGTTGTCACATCTGCGACATTCCAAGGGCCAATCCCCCCGCCAAGCATCCTCCAAGGTTATGAGACTATCATACCAGGGGCCGCCGAACGCATTCTTGTGATGGCGGAAAAACAGCAGCAGCATGACCACTCGATTCAAAAAATTATGATTGAGAAACATCATGGCGACTTTCGGCGCGGCCAATATTGTGCGGCCGTTGTCGTTTTGGCCCTCATTGCTGCTGGTGCATTTATCGCCCACCTTGGCCAACCTATTATAGGAGGCATTTTATGTGCCACCGGCCTGGCTTCTATTGTTACAGCGTTTCTGGCCAAATCCAAAAGGCCCTCTGCCCAACCCCAGACCAATACCATTTCCCAACGCCAATAACATTGAGCCATCATGATGTTTGCCCAAGGCATTGTTCCCGATATTCGGCTGAATATCCCCGACATGGGGCGCTTTCAACTGCCCAGCGGCGCCACGGTTGACTTGCGCAGCCTTGATAAAGTCGCCGAAAATGCCCTCAATACCTCGGCCTCGCTGACCGTAGAGCTGATTTTTGCCTGCGCGTTTGTGGGCTTGGGCTGGATTTTCTCGCGCTGGGTGGCCAGCCAGACCCAACGCGCCCTGATGCGCGCCAAAGTGGAAGAAACCGCCGCCGCCTTTCTGGGCAGCGCCGCCCGCTATGGGCTTTTGCTAGGGTTTCTCATCATTGCCCTGCACATGCTGGGGGTGAGCAAAACCACCACCGTGGCCCTGGTGGGCGCCAGCGGTTTGGCCATTGCCTTTGCGTTGCGCAACACCGTGAGCCATCTGGCCTCGGGCATCATGCTCATCATCAACCGGCCCTTTAAGGTGGGCGACTGGATTGAACTGGCCAGCGTGCAGGGCACCGTGAAGCGCATCACCATGTTCAACACCGAAATCAACACCCTTTCCAACCAGCGCGTGTATATCCCTAACACCAACATCTGGGAAAACATCCTCATCAACCACACCTACAACGAAAACCGCGTGGTGGAGCTGCGCCTGGTGCTGCCGTTTAGCGCCCGCGCCGCCACCTGCAAAAAACTTATGCTGGATGCCTTGCAAAAAAACACGAAAATCCTGCGCCGGCCCGCGCCTTTCATCGGCACCGAAAAAACCACCGAGCACGGCATCTGCTTTGAAATACGCGCCAGCGTGCGCACCGCCGACTACGAACACGTGCGCTACACCGTGCTGGACGATTTGCTGGACGCCCTGCATCATGCAGGCATTGAGCCTTCCTCTCTTGCCCACCCACCGCAGGTTATCGCACCCACAACCAAAACCAAGAAGCTCCACTAACATGCGCCCCTCTCGCTTATCTCTTGCCCTCCTCGTGCCAACGGCTCTGGCCTTAATGGCTGTTTCGGCCACGGAGACGGTTTCGACAACCACCACGCCGAATGGCATAACTTTCATGCCCTTACCAGCCACCCTGACCAACAAGGACCGCATTATGGCGGGCCACTTTTTTGTGAGGCAAGTGGAGGATTATAACATTTATGAAATCCGCAGCTGGGGCTTTAAGGATGCGTTACGGCTCAGCCGCCCAACCCTCCCCGATGTGCTGTTCTGGCCCGTGATATGTGACGGCCCCTGCCCCCCCTACCAGATTGTCCAAGCCGGCCGCTTCTCCATCTACCCCTTTGTTGTAAAAGCCGTGCATGTGGACACGACCTCCAGCGCCCGCATTGAACGCCTGAACGGCGCCATGTGCCCCATAAGTGCCCAAGACACAGATTTTATTGCTCTGACAGAGTGCTTCCGCGATGATATAAATGAACAGGCCTTACAGATTGGCGTGTTGCCGACGCCGATTGGCGCGGCGAAGACCGGCTCGGCCACGGAACCACTTGCCGAACCCCCTGCCCTTTAGCCTCTACGACGAGGCTGGAGGTGTTGGGCTTGGATTTTCCCACAGGGCCTGCCAGTTTTGCGCGGGCACAATGAGGCCGATGACGAAACACAGCGGCTCGAACACCAGGCGCACCAGCTTACCGGCCCATGACCCGTGGGGCACTACACCCATTTGGTAGGCTATCTCGTGCGCGCGCGTTAGGGCTATTGGGCGCATGATGGCTTCGGCCAGCGGCGAACGGCGCATAAGCCGCACGTAGGGCACCGCCCAGGCGTGGTAGCCGCGTTCGGCGATGGGCGAGCCATGATAGCGCGCCCAGTCGAGGTTGGCGCGCCATACCTCTTTGGACATCTCGCCTTTGAACGTGAAGTGTGTGCAAATGACTTTTGACTTTGTCCCCTGACTGCCCGGGTTGGTGGCGAAACTCTGAGCCGTTTGACCGCTGACAGGGTTACCGCTGCGATCGTATCCACACCCAGGGCAGTTTTGGCCACTGCTGTTGAAGTTACCAACCTGGCTACCGCCGCCGCCACCTCCTCCCCCTCCGCCGCCTCCGCCATAATAGACGGGAGGTGGGGGTGGTGGGGGGGGGGGAGTGCAGGTAACACGCCGGCACTGGGTGCCATCCCAAAACGCGCTCAGGTTCTGGCAGCGCATAATCACATCGAGCTCGCTCTGATACTGCTTCAGCACCAC
>CANHVX010000069.1 GCA_947464215.1 Pseudomonadaceae bacterium
AGCGTCGAACACATAGGCCACCGCCGCGCCGATGGCGAGCACCCACAAGGTTTCTTGCCCCTGATTGGGCACCACGCGGTCGTAAACATTCATCACGAACAAGGGCGAGGCCAGCGCGATGGCGTTGATGACGACGGCTGCTAGGCCAACCTTGTAATATATCGGCTTAAACTGGCGAATGGTGCCCCAAAACCACTGGCGGGCGGGTGAGCTGAGTTCTTGGTCGAGCCGGGTTTTGAGCGTGGGCTTCACCAACACCAAGGTGCCGGTATAGACCTTGGCGAACTCGGCCAACGAGGCGAATTCTTCGGTTTGCGCGGTGTAGGTATCGACCCATTTCACCTTTCCGCCAGGCTCTAGGCTTTGCAGCACCACCGCGCGCCCACTGCTAAGCACCGCCACCGCCGGCAGCACGTGGGGGGATATCTCGGCCACCGGGCGCCGCACCACCCGCGCCGCCAACCCCGCCCGCGACAGCGCCCGCACGAACAATTCGGGTGTGAGGCGGTTCTTTTGCAGCGGCAAGCCCGCCACCAGCCCCGTAACGCTGAAGGTAAGCCGGTAATGGCCCATCAGCCATGCCAGGCAGCCTTGCCAGCTGTCTTGGCTGTCGGCCTGCAAATGGCTATAACCCCCAGGAGGAGCCGCCGCATGTAATGTGTTGGACACGTTTTCCACCCACATACCTTATGGCACTTCCCCCCAAATGGCCCGCCTTTCCCTGCCACACCGCTACTTCTGCCACACCCGGTATGCCCTGAGAGCCACACACAGCCGCCCATGCCCACATATCAGGCTTATTTTGGCGGATTATGATGATTTTTATCGTCTTTATTCTTGCCTGTGTGTAAAAAATGTCACTCAGCCCCTTGTCAGGGGAGAGTTTGGCTCCTATATGTGCATACACAAAGGCTTGTCAGGACGTTCTGGTGAGCCCACACACAAGGTTGAGCAACCAAGGGAGAACCCCACCTATGAACCGCCACCTGTTCGCCAGCTTTTTGGCTATTGGCCTGACCACCACCGCGCTGGCCCACGCCACCAGCCTGAAAGATGCCATGGCCAAAGCCATTGACACCCACCCCGAAATTCTGGCCGCCCAAAAGGAACAGGCCGCCATTGGCTACCGCGTTGACGCCGCCCGCGCCGGCTACAAGCCCACCGTGGACTTCGCCATCGGCACCGGCTACGAGTGGAGCAAGAACAGCAGCACCCGCTTCCGCCCCGTGCGCACCCCTTCCAGCGGCAAACAAGGCAGCCGCGACATGTGGCGCAATGAAGCCCGCATCACCGCCACCCAAATGCTGTTTGACGGTTTCCAAACCAAAAGCCGCGTGGCCCAAGAAAAGAACCGTTTCTCGGCCGCCGGTTACCACGTGATGGACGTGAAAAACCAACTGGCCCTGCGCGCCGCTGAAGCCTACTTGGGCGTTCTGCGCGGCAAAGAACAGCTGGCCCTGGCCCAAACGAACCTGGAAACCCACCAAAGCTACCTCGGCAAAGTAAAAGACCGCACCGCCGGTGGACGCAGCGCCGAAGCCGATATCCGCCAAGTGGAAGGCCGTCTGGCCCTGGCCCAAGCCAACGTGGAAGCCGCCACAGGCGACCTGAAGCAAGCCGAAGCCGCCTATCTGGAAGCCGTTGGCGAAATGCCCAACAGCCCTTCGAAGGATGCAACCCCCTTTGGTTTGGTGCCCGCCACCAGCACAGCCGCCGTTGAGCGCGCCATGGGCAACAGCCCCGTGATTGCAGCCGCCATGGCTGACATTAAGGCCGCTAACGCCCAAGTGGCCGAAGCCAAGAGCCTCTTCTGCCCGAAAGTAACCCTTGAAGGTGGTGTGAGCCGCAACTGGAACCTGGATGGTGTTGAAGGCCCCAACCACGACGCCACCGCCATGCTGATGCTGCGCCAAAACCTCTACAACGGTGGCCGCGATGTCGCCCAGCGCAACGAACGCATTGAAATTGTTAAGCAAGCCACCGACCTGCTGGAAAAAGAACGCCGCCAAGTTGAAATGAGCGTGCTGGACGCCATGGCCCGCATGGATGCCGCCAAAAACCGCCTGGAGCCCCTCACCCGCCACGTGGACGCTGCCAACAGCACCCGTGACGCCTATGTGGCCCAGTTCGACCTTGGCCAGCGCACCCTGCTGGACCTGCTGGACAGCGAAGTGGAACTCTTCAACGCCAAGAGCGCCCTGATTGACGGCAAATACGAAACCGACGCCGCCGCCTACGCCGTTATGGCCCACACCGGTGACCTGGCCCCCGCCAGCGCCCAAGTGGCCAGCAAATAAGGCTGGACGGGTTTGAAAGGCTGGCCGGGGAAACCCTGCCAGCCTTTTTTTGTAGGAAAAATGGATACACTTTGATAGCCTGTCAGGAGGATTTGCGGCGGTGCCCCATATAAAGGCATACGCCGCCTGCGACAGGTGGCACCCGAGTTTTCAACAACGGCACAAGGACCCTAACCATGGCCACAGAACCCACCACCCCCACCACCGTGAATGTATCGGCCGGCGCAAGCCTGCCTGCGGTGGCCAGCCCCAGTGTGGCCGCGGATGTGCTGCCGGGTTCGGCCCCCAAAGCCGTGGCCGCTGCGCCCGCTGCTGCCCCTGCGGCCAATGCCAATGAAACCTACACCGTGGTGATAAAAGCCCCCGAAGGCAAAAATATGCTGGCCTACTTGGTGGGCCCTGGCGCGGAAATTGTGCTGAAAGGCATTGACCTGAACACCGCCGTGTTGGCCAACGAAGCGGGCAACCTGCGCATTTCTCTGCCCAGTGGTGCGGAAATTCTGCTGCTGGATTATGCCTCGGCCGCCCAAAACACCGCGACCGTGGTGGTGACCGACAGCGGCCGCATGCCCGCCCAAAAGCTGCTGGCGGCCCTGGACGCATCTGATAAAGACCTCAATGCCATTGAAACGGCGGCGGGCCCCGCCGCTGGCGGCGGCAACGACGGCGGCCTGCTGGCCCCGACCATTCTGGGCACGGGCGTTGGCAGCGGAGAAGGTATCTTCAGCGCCGTGATTGACCCCTACGCCCTGCCCCGCCCCACCGACGCCATTGCCGACACCGTAACCCCGGAATTGGCCCCCAGCAGCGAAATTTTGCCCCCGCCCCCGCCGGCGGCCCCCAATTTGCCGCCCTTTGCCCGCAATGACGTGTTTTCTGGCGTGCAAGGCAAGCCCGTGCAAATGGCCGCCAACCAACTGCTGGCCAACGACACCGACCCCAATGGTGATGCGTTGCGGATTGTGAGTGTTCAGGGTGCCACCAACGGCGTGGCCGTGCTGAACCCGGATGGCAGTGTCACCTTCACCACCGCCACTGGCTTTACCGGTACCGGGAGTTATTCCTACACCGTGACCGACGGCAAGGGTGGGTTTTCGACCGCCGACGTGACCGTGCAAATTGACCCCGACCGCCCCAACGAAAACAACGTAATTGCCGCCGATGACGCGGTGACTGTGCCCGAAGCCGGCCGCGCCATTACTGTGAACGTTCTGGCCAACGACAGTGACCCCGAAGGGGATGCCCTGGTGCCCGGCAGCGTGCGTATTTTGCAGGGGCCCGACCGTGGGACCGCCACGGTTAATGCCAATGGCACCATTGGTTACCAAAGTGTGGACAGCCAGACCGGTTACTTCACCACCTTGGTGTATGAAGTAAGCGACGCGCGCGGCGCCCGCGACACCGCCACGCTGACGATTGAGGTTAAACCCGCCCTCAACACCCTGGAAGCCATTGACGACAGTGGTGAGATTATCCCCGCCGGGGCCGTGAAAACCTTTAACGTGGTGGCCAACGACATTGACCCGCAGGGCGATGCGTTTACCATTACGCGTATCGTAACCCCACCAACACGCGGCACCGCGACGTTTGACGCGGCGGCGGGGACTATTACCTACGATTCGGATGAGAGCGCCACCGGCTACACCGAAACCATTGTGTATGAAATTACCGACGCGCGCGGCGCCACCGACACCGCCACCCTTTCTGTGCGGGTAGAACCCACCAACAACGTGGTGGCCGCCGACGACACCGCCGACCTGATTGCCGGGCAAGACGTACGCATTGCCGTGCTGAACAACGACAGCGACCCCCAAGGCGACAGCTTCCGCGTGACGCGCATTCTGGAGCAGCCCCGTCTGGATGACGGCACGTTGCGCGGGAGTGTGGCCATCAACCCCGATGGGACCATCACCTACACCGACACGACGGGTGCCCGCGATTCGGCCATTGTGGAATTTAAATACGAAGTGGAAGACGCCCGCGGCGCCAAGGATATGGGCGTGGTGCGGGTGACGATTGGCACCGCACCCAACGGTGTGGACGCCAACAACGACACCTTCACGCTGGCCGAAGACAGCCCGCGCACCGACATTACCGCCAACCTGCTGGGCAACGACTTTGACCCGCAAGGCGACAGCTTTGGCATTAGCGCCGTTGGCACTCTCCCTGCCGCGCAGGGTGTGCTGGAGCTGGCGGGCGGGCGCGTGTTCTTCACCCCGGCGGCCAACTACAACGGCCCTGTTACCTTTACCTACACCCTGACCGACAGCAAAGGCGCCACAGACACCGCCCAGGTGACCATAAACGTGCAAGAAGTGCAGGACGGTTTGAACGCGGGGGATGATGCCTTCACCACCGACTTCAACACCAACCTGACCATGACGCCTACCCAGCTGCTGGCCAACGACTTTGACCCCGACGGCAGCGTGCTGAACGGCGCCAGCATTATCAGCTTCAGCCAGCCGCTGAACGGCAGCCTCAGCCGCGATGGCAATGGCAACTTTGTGTATAACCCCACCGACACCTTCCGTGGCACCGACAGCTTCACCTATACCATCCGCGATGGGCAGGGTGAGCTGGACACGGCCACGGTGCGTATCCGTGTGGCGGACCCGGTGAGCCAAGATAACCCCGTGGACGCCGTGAATGACAGCCTGACCCTGGCCCCCGGTGAAACCAAGACCCTGAACGTGCTCACCAACGACAGCGCCCCCGACGGCGGCCTGCAATTTGTGCGCGTGGTGGGCACCCTGCCCGCCGGTGTGACGGCGCTGGGCAATGGTGTGTTCAGCTACGCGGCACCCGCCAACACCACCGGCCAAGACCTGAGCTTCCAATACGAAGTGCGTGACGCCGACGGCGACACCGACATAGCCACCGCCACCTTCAGCGTGCGCGGCCCGGTGAACAGCGTGGACGCCCGCGATGACAGCGCCACGTTGGTGCGCAGCGCCGCCAACACGGCGGTGGACACCTTGGTTATCAACGTGAAAAGCAACGACGTTGACCCGGACGGCGATACCTTCCAGGTAACCCGCATTGTGAGCGGGCCGGCGGTTGGTTCGGCGACGCTGAACCCCGATGGGACCATCCGCTACACCGCCGATGCCAGCCAGCGCGAAGCCTATTCCACCACCTTGGTGTATGAAGTGACCGACGCGCGCGGCGCCACCGACACGGCCACCGTGACGATTAACGTAGGAACCGACTTCAACAACGTGGACGCGGTGAACGA
>CANHVX010000070.1 GCA_947464215.1 Pseudomonadaceae bacterium
CCTTGCCAGCCGCCCCGTGGTGGCCGTGAGTGAACAGCCCGCCTTCACCCCCCGTTTGGCCGAGCTTTTTAATGAGTGCCGCCCGTGGCACAGCTTTGGCGCCGAGCAGCAGGAACAGGTGGTGCGGCGGCTTTACACCTGGGTGTGTTGGGGGTTGAAGGGGCCGCGCTAAGGGAGATTCGGGTTATCGGATTATCGGTTTTCGGGTTATGGGGGATGAGGGTGTTTGAATGGAGAGGGGGTGGTTCGCGCGCGATTGCCGCGCTTCGCTCGCAATGACCCCGTTGGGGGTTGGGGGGTTGCGGGGTGGATTGGGGGTTTTTGGAGGGTTGTTTTCGTGGGTCCCGGCCTGCGCCGGGATGACGCCCTCCCTCCTTTGGGGGCTGCGTTGGGGGTGAGGAGTTAGGCGCGGCCCATGGTTTCGGTGTGGAAATTCAGCACGTTCAGGCCCAGCAGGTGCGTGGCGGCGGTGTAGCGTTGCTCGGGCGGAGTGTCGAACACCAACTCGCGCGTGGCGGGGGCGATAATCCAGCTGTTGCCGTGCAGCTCGGACTCCAGCTGGCCCGGTGACCAGCCCGCATAGCCGAGGCAGAAATTCAGTTTTTGCGGGCCGTGGCCACGGGCGATGTCGGTCATGATATCGGCCTGTGCGGACAGCGCAAAGTTGGCCGTGAGGTTGACGGTGCTTTGCAGGCGGTAGTCGGGTGAGTGGAGCACAAAGCCGCGTGTCACTTCCACCGGACCGCCACGGCACACGATGGGTTGGCTGCGTGTTTGTGCCATCATCTCTTCGATGCCCATGCTGCGGAGCACATCGGTGAAGCCGACCTGCTTGAGAGGATGGTTGATGACAAACCCCATGCTGCCCTCGGCCTGATGGTGCGCCATGAAGATGACCGCGCGCTCGAACGGGGAGCCGTTGAGCTCGGCCGTGGCGACCAGCAACTGGTTTTGCAAGCTGGTGAGCGGAATCCGCATACGGTGTGGCATGCGAATATGGTTAGGCAGGTGGCGAGGGGAGTCAAGCCCTTCGCGCAAAAACCTATAACCGCTCTGGTTAACGCGCCAGCTTCTTGTAGGCTTCAACCGCCAGTTTATCGACCCGCTCGTTCTCGGGGTGGCCATTGTGGCCCCGCACCCACTGCCAGGTGACCTTATGCTTTGACGCGGCGGCGCTGAGCGTCTCCCAAAATTCTTTGTTTTCAACCGGTTTGCCCTGTGCGTTCTTCCAGCCCCGACGGCGCCAGCCGGGGAGCCATTCGGTCATCCCCTTGACCACATATTGGCTGTCGGTATGCAGGATAACCGCGTGGGGGATTGGCAGGCGCGTAAGGGCCTCGATGGCGCCTTGCAGCTCCATACGGTTGTTGGTGGTGTGCGCCGCGCTGCCGCTGTGCTCTTCGGTTTTGCCGCCAAATTTCAGCAAACACGCCCAGCCGCCTTTACCGGGGTTGCCGCTGCAGGCGCCATCGGTATAGGCCAAGGCCTGCGGCAGCGGCGTGGCCGGTTTGGGGGCTTGGGGGTGGGGAGGGAGGCCCTCGGGGCCAAAGAGGGATGGGGGGGATGGCGGCTGGCTCATGGATGGGTTATAGCATATTTTATGGTTGTCGCACGTGCCGGACTCGCAAAAAGCAAGCGCCTTAAGGGGCAGAAAATTGTGCGCGATACGCTCAAGAAAAGCAGCAAGGAATGGGTGCGCCGCCAACTGGACGACCCCTATGTGGCCAAAGCCCAAGCCGCCGGATGGCGCGCGCGGGCGGCCTTCAAGTTGTTGGATATTGACGAAAAATTTGACGTTCTGCGCGGGCGCCAGCGTGTGGTGGACCTGGGCTCTGCCCCCGGCAGCTGGTGCCAGATTTGTGCCGCCAAAGGCATGCGCGTGGTGGGCATTGACCTGCTGCCCTGTGAGCCTTTGGCCGGTGTGACCTTTTTGGAAGACGACTTCACCACCGAAGCCGGCCTTGCCGCCGTGCACGAGGCCCTTGGCCACGCCAAGCCCGACCTGATATTGTGCGACATGGCCGCCAACACCGTAGGCCACAAAGAAACCGACGGCCTGCGCACCCAAAGCCTGACCGAATTGGCCGTGGACTATGCCATGACCCATCTGGCCGTGGGCGGCAACTTTGTGAGCAAGATTTTTATGAACGGCTATGAAAACGATGTGAAAAAGCAGGTGTCGACCCGGTTTACGCGGTGCCAGCTGTTTAAGCCGCCCTCGAGCCGGGCCGAAAGCCGCGAGATTTTTCTGGTGGGCCTCGGCTTTAAAGGATAGGTGCGCATGGGGCAAATGGTGCTTCCGCTGGGTGAGATAACTGACGCCGCCTGGGTGCCCACCCGCGGCAGTGCGGCGATTTGGGAGGCGCTGGCGGGAGACGCGGTGGTGATGTGCATGTTTGGGCCGCATGGATGTGGCAAAAGCCATATTTTAAAGATAGCCGCGGGCCAGGGCTGGACCACCTTTGATGATGTGGAAACGTGGGCAGATGTGGATGGGCTTTTCCATGCCACCAATGCCGCCTTGCAGGGCCATGGCCGTGTGCTGGTTTCAAGCCAGATGCCGGTGGCGCAGGTGGCGCTTCTGCCCGATGTGAAAAGCCGCCTGTTGCTGGGCGCGCAGGTGGAGCTGGGGTTGCCCGATGACACCGAATTGCGTGCGATGTGGCAGGCCTGGGCGGCCGCGCGGCAGCTGGAGATTGCGGACGCGGTGGCGGACTTTGTGTTGGCGCGCGCCAGCCGCAACCCCGGCGCCCTGCGGGCATGCTTTGAACAGCTGGATGCCCTGGGTTTGGCCGAAAAACGCGCGCTGACGGTGCCGCTGGCCCGGGCGTTGTTTTTGGGTTAGGTTTGTGGTGAGGCGGGTGATGATACCGGCCGGTTGGGGGATTTGACGATGACGACTATGACACCTGCGAGGCACCCTGTGGTGCGCCGCGCCGCGGACCGTGGGCACGCCAACTTGGGCTGGCTGGACAGCCGACACACGTTCAGTTTTGGAGAGTATTACGACCCGGCCCACATGGGCTTTGGCGTTCTGCGCGTGCTCAATGACGACCGTGTGGCGGGGGGCGGGGGCTTCCCGCCGCATCCGCACCGCGAGATGGAGATTGTTTCTTACGTGGTGCAGGGCGGTTTGGCCCACACGGACAGCACCGGTGGTGAGGGGGTTACACGCCCCCATGACGTGCAGGTGATGACCGCCGGCACCGGCGTGACGCACAGTGAATTTAATGCCAGCGACACCGATGCGGTGCATTTTTTACAACTGTGGCTGCTGCCTGCGGCCAAGGGATTGGCGCCGCGCTATGCCCAAGCCCCTTTTGACCGCGTGCCCAACACCTGGCAACTGTTGGCGACACCTGATACCGCGAAAGCCTCTGCGCACAAAGCCCTGACCTTGCATGCCCGCGCCGAGCTTTGGCGAGCGATATGTTTGCCCGATGGTGCCCCCGTGGCCCTTCAGGCCTTCCCCCACGGGGTGTGGGTGCAGGTAGTGGCCGGTGAGGTGATGTGCGGCGATGTGCATCTGCGTGCCGGAGACGGTGTGGCCGCTGACGGCCCGCTGACCTTGACGGCGTTGGGTGATGCACATGCTGAGCTGTTGGCCATTGGTATGCTGTGACGTGCTTCCACGACAGGGGGAAGCAGCGTAGGGTGTTCCGGCGAACAGATGGTGACAACACAGGGGTGGATATGATGCGGCGCTTGAGCTTTATGTGGGGACTGGTGTGCCTGGGGTTGCTGGCCATGGCGGCGCCCTATGCCCAAGCGCGCGTGAGCTTTGCCGATGCTGTGAAATCGGCCGGGCCAAGTGTGGTGAACATTTATGCGGCGCGTTTGGAAGATGCCCCCCGTGAAGAGCCGATGAAGCCCGGTGTGGGGTGGGCCGAACCCATGAAACAAAAGGTTGCCCGCAGCCTTGGCAGCGGCGTGATTGTGGCCCCCAGCGGCAAGCTGGTAACCACCCTGCATGTGGTGCAAGGGGCCGATGCGGTAAAGGTGGTGCTTTCGGATGGGCGTGAGTTTTCCGCGACCCTGACCGCCAAAGACGAGAAGCTGGATTTGGCCGTGATGCAGCTTGACCTCGCTGCCGGTGTGACGCTGCCCGTGGCCCGCTTTGCTGACAGCGATGCCCTTGAGGTGGGCGACCTGGTGCTGGCCGTTGGCAACCCTTATGGTTTTGGCCAGAGCATTAGCCTGGGGGTGGTAAGTGCGGTGGCGCGCAGCCGCATTGCGCTGAACCCTTATGCGCAGTTTATACAAACCGACGCCCCTCTCAACCCCGGGAGCAGTGGCGGGGCGTTGGTGGATTCGACCGGGGCCGTGGTGGGCATTAACACCGCGGTGTTCAGCAAAAACGGCGAAGCGGCGGGGCTGGGGTTTGCCATCCCTTCGAAGGTGGTGGCGCAAGTGGTGAAAGACCTGACCACCCTAGGCCGCGTGCAGCGCCCCTGGCTGGGGCTGGAAGGGCAGGGCCTGAGTGCCGATGTGGCCCGCGAGCTAGGCTTACCCGACAGTGACGGTCTGCTTTTAACCGGTGTGGTGAAGGGAAGCCCCGCGGCCAAAGCCGGGTTGCAGGTGGGGGATGTTCTGCGCACCTTGGGGGGCCAAGTGGTGCGCGATGCGGCGGCCCTCAATGAGCAAATTTTATTGACGCCGGGGTTGTTGGATAAGCCGGTGAGCGTGGCCTTCTGGCGCGGAGGGCGTTTGAACACGGGCAGCCTGATGTTGAGCGCCCTGCCGCCGCGCCGCACGAACGAACAAAAACTGATAAAAGGCTATAACCCCCTGACCGGCTACACGCTGGAACCCCTGGGGCCCGCACTGGCCAGTGAGTTGGGCCTGCCCCTAACCACGGTGGGTGCGGTGGTGGTGGATGCCCCCACCAAGCAGCCTTTGGCGGCCTTCCAGAAGCAATTTGTGGTAGGAGATGTGGTGCAGCTGGTGAACGGACAACCCACCCATGATGCCGGCCAAGCCCAGCGCGCCTTGGACACCAGCCGCCGCGCGTGGGAGCTGCGCTTCTTGCGCGATGGCGTGCTTCGGACCATAAGCCTGCAATGAGCGAACCCCTTGCCGCCCGCCTCCGCCCCGCCCGCCTTGCCGATGTGGTGGGGCAGCGGGCGTTGGTGGGCGAGGGGGGTATACTGACCCGCCTGGTGGCGGCGCAGGCCCCGCAAAGTGTGATTTTTTGGGGCCCGCCCGGGTGCGGCAAAACCACCCTAGCCCGTTTGTACGCGCAGGCGTTTGGGGCGGAGTTTGTGGCGCTTTCGGCCGTGTTGGCCGGTGTGGCTGATGTGCGCCGTGTGGTGGAACAGGCCCACGCCATGCAAAACACCTTGCTGGGGCAGGGGCGGCGCACGGTGCTGTTTATTGACGAA
>CANHVX010000071.1 GCA_947464215.1 Pseudomonadaceae bacterium
ACTTAATAAAATAGATGGTGCCCAAAGGTAGCACCCCCGCTTGCCCACTACCCCCCAACAGTGCCACACTTAGCCCCACGACACTGCCACCCCAACAACAAGGAAGCCCCCCCATGGCCAACCCCAAGCCACGCGCCTGCAAAACCCTGCATGACATTCATGTGGGTGATGAATTCCACCAGCCCTATGTGGTTACCGACGCCGATGTGCAGAAATTTGCCGAGATTTCCGGCGATTTTAACCCCGCCCACTTCAATAACGAATATGCCGCCAAAACCGTGTTTAAAGGCCGCATTGCCCATGGCATGATCTCGGTGGCCAAGTTTTCCGGCATTTTTGGCATGGATTTACCCGGCCTTGGTGCCATTTGGGGCGCGCAAAGCGTGAAATTCCTGGCCCCCGTTAAAATTGGTGCGCCCTACAAAGCCATCGCGCGCGCCAAAGAAGTGGCTGAAAAATATGCTATTTTTGAGTGCTGGGTGGAAGACGCCGAGGGCAAGCGCGTGCTGGAAGGTGAAGGCACGCTTTACCCTATCCCGCAAAAAGTGCGCGATGCCATGGACCCGGCCTACCTTGGTAGCCTGATGGCCTAGAGCTATGTGGTTTTGGGGCCAAAGGCTTCGGCTTTTGGCCTTTTTTTTGGCCTTTATTGGGGGGGGGATTTATCGGCCCAAGGCCAAAAATTTCTGCTGGCGTGCCTGGGCCGAGGGGCCTGCGCGTTGCACCTCGGCCAGGGCCACTTGCACGGCCTTGCCCAGGCGCGCCACTGCCACCTCGGGTGCTGTGTGGGCGCCGCCGGGTGGCTCGGGGATGATGCCATCGATCAGTTTTTGTTCCTTGAGGTCTTTGGCGGTTAGCTTCAAGGCCTCGGCCGCCAGGGGCACCGTTTCTTTGGTGGCCTCTTTCCACAAAATGGCTGCGCAGCCCTCGGGGCTGATGACGCTATACACGCTGTGCTCGAGCATCAGCACCTTATCGGCCACGGCCAGCGCCAATGCGCCGCCGCTGCCGCCCTCGCCGGTTATCACGCTCACCAGCGGGACATTCAGGGACAATTGCACCTCGAGGCTGGCGGCAATCGCCTCGGCCTGGCCGCGCTCTTCGGCGTCTATGCCGGGGTAGGCGCCGGGGGTATCGACCAGCGTAATCACCGGCAGGCCCATCCGGTTGGCCAGGTGCATCAGCCGCTGCGCCTTGCGGTAGCCCTCGGGCTTGGGCATGCCGAAATTGCGCGCCAGACGGCTGGCGGTATCCTTGCCCTTCACCGTGCCCAGCACCACGCACGGCGTGTGCCCCAGCCATTTGCCGGTGCCACCCACCAAGGCGGCATCGGCGCCAAAGCGGCGGTCGCCTTCGAGCGGGGTGAAGTGGGTGACCAGCGCCTCGATGTAATCATCGGCCTGCGGGCGCTGCGGGTGCCGCGCCACCTGCACCTTTTGGTGCGCGCCGAGGTTGCGATACAGCAGCCGGTTCACCCGCGCCTGGTGGATTTCCAGCCGCGCGATTTCCTCGGCCAGGTGCTTCTCGGCCACCGTTTCGCCGTTGGCCAGGCTGTTGCGCAGATCTTCGATACGGGCGGCAATTTCCAGCACCGGTTTTTCAAAGTCGAGATACTGGCGGGCGGCGTGGGTTATCATAAGGCCCGAAAACTAGCGCACTTTACCCGGCTTGGCAAATGGGCCCCGCGCCAATGGATGCAGGGTGTTGAGCGTATCCTTCATCTTTTGCGTGGCCACCTGGGTATAGATTTGCGTGGTGTTGAGGCTGCTGTGCCCGAGCATCAGCTGCACGGCGCGGAGATCGGCTGCGTGGGTCAACAAATGGGTGGCAAACGTGTGCCGCAAATGGTGCGGCGCCACCTTCACCCCCACCCGGGCCCCCGCCTCCTTCACCACCTGAAACACCCGCACCCGCGTAAGCGGCTGCTTGCCCGTGGGCCCCGGAAACAGCCACGGCCCCTGCGCCCCCCGCAGGCGCGGCCGCGACTCGGCAATATAGCTTTCCAAGGTCTCGGCGGCCACCTCGCCGAGCGGCACCAGCCGCGTTTTGCCGCCCTTCCCTGTCACCCGCAGCGTAACCCCCTCGCCTTCGGTGACATCGCTGCGCGTGAGCCGCGTGAGCTCGCTCACCCGCAGGCCGGTGGCGTATAAGAGCTGCAACATCAGGCGCATCCGCACCTCGGCCGGGCCATGCCCCAAGGGCGCTTGCAGCAGCGCGTGCACCTGCTCTTCTGACAACGCCTTGGGCAGCGTGTGCGGCATTTTGGGCAACGGCACCTGCGTGGTGGGGTTTTCGGCCACCCAGCCGCGGTTCTGGGCAAACTGAAAAAACTGGCGCAGTGCGCTAAGCCGCCGCGCCGTGCTGCGGGGGTTTTCGTGTTTGGCGGCCAGCGTTTTCAGCCAGTTTTCCACCTGGGTGCGCGTGGCCGCAAGGGTATTACCGTAGGCAAAAAAGGCCGCGACATCGGCATGGTACGCCGCCACCGTATGCGGGCTTAGGCCACGGCTGACCTGCAAAAATTCGGCCCACACCGCCACCTCGGGTGGGTTAGGGGGTGCTGGGGCTGACACGGAGAGGCGCCTGCTTTTTCAGCATAGGCGGCACCGGCACGCTGGGCGGCGTGGGCCGGGTGATGCGGCTTGCCGCCGGTTGCGGAACGTTTACCGCCGGCGCAGCCAGCGGCGCGGTGGCACTTGGCACCACGGTTGGCGATGTGGCCACCAGCGGCAACATGCGGCCCCCCGCACGTTGCCCCAACGCCTCGGGCGTGGGCACCAGCACCTCGGCCGCCAGGCGTTGCGCCGTTTCGTTCAGCCCCACTTGGCGCAAAGCGCCCACCACAGCCCCCAACACCGCCGGATTGGCATTGACGGGCGATTGCCCCCGCAGGCCTTCGCTGGCCATCGCCAGCACCGCGGGCATATCCCGCCGAGTGGCGGCGTCGTTCAGCAGGCGCTGCCACGCTAGATTCACCGCCTCGGTGTCGGCCGTGCCATCGGCGACCGATTGCATCTGCGCCCACAGCGTGGTGCTCACTGGCACTCCAAGCCCTTCCAGCACCGCCAATACACGCTGGTTGGCCACGCCATCGGCCCCACGGCCCGCGGCCCAGGCGGCCAATGCATCATTCATGGCCAGTGGTTGCCCAGAGGCCAAGGCCTGTTGGGCCAGCAGCGCCACATGGGCCTGATTGCGCCGCTGCACGCCTTCGGCAGCCAGCTCTGCCGTTTCATATTGCGGCCACCATGCACTGGCCGTTGTAATATCGTTCATGCGCAGCGCCGCGGCCACCACGTGGGGCGCGGCCCGGGTAGCCACCTCGGCTGTGGGCGAACTGGACTGCGCCCAGGCCAGCGTTTGTGCATCGGGCCAGGTGGCCGTGGGTTCGGTCTGGGTTTGGCTGACCAGCGCCCATGCCGCCGCGCCATCTTGGGGCCAGCCGGTTTTACCCGCCAGGCTGGAGGCCGCCTCGGCCCGCATCTGTTCCGGCAGATTGGGGCTTTCGCGCAGGCGGCGCAGCGTGACATCGGGCAACGAGGCCACCTGCGTGCCCGACAGCAGCGCCGGATAGGCCCCGGCCAACGCCCCCGCCAAACTGCCCACCGGCCATGGCCCAAATTTCATCGGCTTATCTTCACGCACGGCATTCAGCGCCATCATGAGGGCTGGATTATTCTCGATTGTGCCGGGCGGCAACAGCTGAATGGCCAGCGCCAAGGCCGCCGGATTGGCGGTTTCGGGGAGTTCCAGCGCCGCGCACACGGCCGCCGCAGTGGGCCAAAAATCGCTCATCATCCCCTGCGACGCCTGCTGCCGCACCAAGGCACACGCCCCCCCCTGCGAGCCGTTCTGCCCCGCCAACAAACTGGCCCTCACCCAGCCTTGCGCCATCGCTTCCGGCTGGCCCGAACGCGCCTGCGCCGCAGCCTCTTTCCATAGCGCCCATGCCGCCTCAAATAACTCTAATTTTTCCAGCATATCGGCCCGCACCGAGAGCCACTGCGCCCCCTCGGCCCCGGCCGGCGCCGCCGCCGCCGTTTGCAGCACGCGCCGCCATATCTCGCGCAGGGCGGGGCTGTACAACGGGCGTTCGGTGGCGTTTTGCAAACGCATTTTTTGCGTGGCGGCGCTGGCCTGCAACCAGACGCTGTCGGCGACCATTCCCCCCGCTGGCAACGGACCATAGGCCGCCAACCCCGCCACACTGGCGCTGGCCGCTACGGCTGTGCCTATATCTTGCGACTCGACCGCAATGCTGGTGCTGGCGGCAAGCGGCATACCGCCCGGAAATGCTGAAGACAGCGGAATAAGCCGTGGCGTTGCCGTTGAGACCGCCTGACCACCCGCAACCGGCGCCGCAAGGCGCGGCAATACGGTGGTTTTGGCCGATGATGGCAGCCCGCCAACCCTCGGTATATCTTCGACCGCGCGCGTAACCGGCCCGCGCGCGCCGGCGGCAGTTGGCGAGGTGGGGCCAGCCGCAGGAGCTAATAAATCAAAGGAGAAATCTTCGGTTTGCCAGGCCTGCGGCACGCCCTCGGGCGACAGGGATTCTTCCTGATAAGCCATTGATACACATGGCATAAAGCACAAAACCCCAACAAGGTGCATGCACCCTCTCTTCAGGGCCCGCGTTGCCATGCGTGCGGCCGTGCCCATGCGCATAAAACTAATTACCCAAGGCCACCGGCGTGGTGACAGTGGTGACTTCGGGGGCTTGGCCCATGGTGAATGTCACACCAAGAAATATGACTGATATCAACACGATAAATGCCATCGCAAGAACGACTGCCCACGGCAAACCCCACGGCCCTTTTGACACAGATTTGCGGGTTGAGAAGGGAGAGGGAGACATGACGAAATGACCTTTTGCTTCTGTTTTTTAATACGTTTTATATGTAATGACAATAGATTAAAAAAATCAACTGTTAAACATTGATTTGCTTGCCGTTTGCTTACCCACGCGTTACACTTTTGTGTATGGAGAGCTCGCCCTTTGATACGCCGTTTTTGTTTAGGCATGTTTTTGATATTGATGATATTATTGCCGCCCTTTGTGCCGACGGGCCACGCGTTCTGGACACCCGCAACGGGCACATTTTGACCCCCAAAACACCCCAAAATGCGGCACCCAGCGCCACTTTTGCCCCCCAAAGCGGCACCCATGTGGCAGCCAACGGTGCTGACACGGCACCCGTTGCCGCCCCAGCGGCGCCCATTGCCGCTTTGGCGCCGCATCTCTTCCCCCTTGAACCCCTCCCCCACGGGTTTATGCACAGCCTGGCCACCAGCCCCGAGCGGC
>CANHVX010000072.1 GCA_947464215.1 Pseudomonadaceae bacterium
ACATCATAACCGCGTGGTCCGGCAGGAATGGGGTCTTGCCAGATAAGGTCTTCGGCGGGCACATCGGGGCCAAAGTAGCGGGCTTTGGGGCCCATATCGCGGTGGGTCAGCTTAAACCAGGCGCGGGCAAAGGCCTCGGAAAACGCGGCGTGGTCTTTGGCAAATCGCTCGGTAATCACACGGTAGGCGGGGTCCATTTTCATGGCCATGTCGGCATCGGTCATAATGGGGTTGTACCGAATGGTCGGGTCTTCCACATCAACCGGCTTGTCCTCGTCCCGAATGCCAATCGGCTCCCACTGCCAGGCCCCCGCGGCCGATTTTTTAAGCTCCCACTCATACCCCAACAAAAGGTCAAAGTAGCCATTGTCCCAGCGGGTGGGGTGGGTTGTCCACGCCCCTTCAAGGCCGCTGGTTACGGTGTCGCGGCCAATACCGCGGGTGGTGTGGTTCATCCATCCAAGGCCCTGCTCAGAAATATCGGCCGCTTCAGGGTTGGGGCCAAGGTTGCTGTCCTTGCCGTTGCCGTGGGCCTTGCCCACGGTGTGGCCGCCGGCGGTCAGGGCCACGGTTTCTTCGTCGTTCATGGCCATTCTGGCAAATGTCTCACGGACAAGCTGCGCCGTTTTTAAGGGGTCTGGCTGGCCGTTCACACCTTGGGGGTTCACATAAATCAGGCCCATGTGCGTGGCCGCAAGCGGGTTTTCTAAGGTTGAAGGGTCCGCTAAATCGGCAAACCGGTTTTCACTGGGCACCAACCATTCCTGTTCATGGCCCCAATACACATCTTTTTCGGGGTGCCAGATATCCTCACGCCCAAACGCAAAACCAAACGTTTTCAGGCCCATGCTTTCATAGGCAATGGTTCCGGCCAAAATCATCAAATCCGCCCAACTTACGCGGTTGCCATATTTTTTCTTAAGCGGCCACAGCAAGCGGCGGGCTTTATCAAGGTTCACGTTGTCGGGCCAAGAGTTCAAAGGCGCAAACCGCAGGTTGCCGGTGCCACCCCCACCACGGCCGTCGGCGGTGCGGTAGGAACCCGCCGAGTGCCACGCCATCCGGATCATCAGGCCACCATAATGGCCCCAATCGGCGGGCCACCACGCTTGGCTGTCAGTCATCAGGGCCTGCATGTCGGCCTTCAGCGCGGCCACATCCAGCTCTTTCAGCGCCTCACGGTAGCGAAACGCCGCCCCCATCGGGTTGGTTTTGGTGTCGTGTTGGTGCAGAATATCCAAGTTAAGCGCTTTCGGCCACCACGCGGCGTTGGAACGCCCATGGGTGGTTAACGCACCCTGCACAAACGGACATGTTCCCTGAGATGTCATAATGAGGTCTCCCCTTATTGCTCTTACGTTGCGCAGAGATACCACAACACGCCCACCATAAAAAGCAAAACAGCCGCCTCAGCGCCCATTTACAAACCATTTCAACACAAGAAAGAAAAATCCGTAAATGCGTGGGAAACCCAAGCAGGTTCGAACCGCTGGCCTCGTCATTGCGAACGACGCGCTCTACCAACTGAGCTATAGGCCCGAAGAACCTAATAAATTGGTGGGCCAAGTAACGCTCGAACGTACGGCCCCCGCATTGCGCCAAAGGCGCATAACTCAAACCAATAACGCGGGTGGGAGTAAAAAAACAATGGTGGGCCAAGTAAGACTCGAACTTACGACCCCCGCGTTATCAACACGGTGCTCTAACCAACTGAGCTATTGGCCCACACGCAGGGGGGTATAAGGGCAACTGTTTCGGCTGTCAACCCTTGCCACGCAGGTGCGGCGGGCTTAATCTTGGCACCATGATGATATTCCCCGAATTCAACCCCATCGCCGTGCAACTTGGCCCGGTGGCGGTGCATTGGTATGGCTTGGCGTATGTGGCGGCGTTGCTGGGGGGGCTGGCGCTGGCCAAGGCCTTGGCGGCGCGGCGCGGGGTGGCGGGCATTACGCCGCACACGGTCGACGATTTTTTCATCTGGATGGTTGCCGGCGTCATTGCGGGCGGGCGGCTGGGCTATGTGTTGTTCTATAATCCGGGGCATTATATGGCCAATCCGGCCGAAATCCTCCAAGTCTGGCACGGCGGGATGTCCTTCCACGGCGGGGTGGCCGGGGTGGCGGTGGCCATGGCCATGTTCGCCTGGAAACGTGGCCTCAACGTGCTTGCGCTGGCCGATACCATCGCGCCGGTGGTGCCGCTGGGCTGTTTTTTGGGGCGGATAGCCAATTTCATCAACGGCGAACTGGTGGGGCGCGCCGCCTCCCCCAATCTCCCCTGGGCGATGGTGTTTCCGCACATAGATGGGCTTCCCCGCCACCCCAGCCAGCTGTATCAGGCGGGGCTCGAGGGGCTGGTGCTGGGCGCGCTGATGGCGGTGGCGGTGGCCCGTGGCCCGCACAAGCGCGGGGCGCTGGCGGGGTTGTTTTTGGTGGGCTATGCCTTGGCGCGCCTGGTGGGAGAGCAGTTTCGCACGCCCGAAATCACCTATCTCGGTGGGTTTTTCACCCAGGGCATGCTGCTCTCGGTGCCGATGGCCCTGGGCGGGCTCTGGCTGCTCATGCGGCGCACCTCGTCCCCACAAACGCAGACAAAATAAGGCCCGAAAAAGCCCCTGCCCGCGCCCCAAACAGAGGGCAGCATGGCAGGGGCCAAGGTTCCGGGGGGGCAGGTTGTTGGTCAACCCGCCACCGTGCAGGGGGGAGGCTCCCTGCAATCCCGGAGAGCGAAGCGCGCCCACAGGCACGCAATCAAAAGGAAAACGGGACACTCTATAAATCTATCTCACCCCCACGCTACGCTCACCCAGCCCACACCACCACCCACCACGCCCACGCCGCAGGCACAAATCCCTCTATCCTCAATAGTTTTTAACCCACGCGGTCGCGCCAATTGCGTTCATCCAAAAGCCTGTAAAATTCCCAAGTCCGTTGCCATCCCATTGGTAGGCAGATGGGTTGCCCGTCAAGGCATAGCAATCACCAATATGGAATTGGCGCCCAGACACATACGAGCCCGTTGCCGTAAGGGAACAGGTCGGAATAGGCTCAGCCGCATAGGTATAAACCCACCCCGAGGTCGTAATCGCATTCGCCCCATGCCGGGTAAAATAGCTGCTGCCCCCTGAAGAACGCCAACGCGTGGTGTTGCCAATCTGGTTCCAGACCGAAAATGCCAACCGCGCATGGGTCAGCTGCGTGCGCGAAACCACAGTGTTCACCGCCGCATTGCCCGGGCTCATCAAACTGGTCGAAATGTTCTGTCCCACCGCCACCAGCGTCCAGCCGCCGCCGTCGTTGGTCATGTCACAGTCGGCATCAAAGGGCGCGCCAGCCCCGGCCCCGTCGGGGTCAATGCGGTAAATGCCATCGCCCGTGGTCCCGCTGTAGCTGTAGTTACCCGTAGGGGCGCGGTAGGCATTGCAGGTGGTGGCCACGGTGCCGTCGCTCCAGCGGCGGAACGACCCCGCGCTCACAATCGTCACCGAACTGGCGGTCATCACCGCCCAGGTATCCGAGACACTGCCAATATTGATGAAGGAAACCGTTGAGGAATTGTTAACCACCGACGCACTCACCCACGCCTGCACGGTTTGTCCGCCCATCACCACCGCCTGGCGCACCAGTGCGCCGCCATCCACACTGATGCGCGTGCTGGAAATGCCCGCAGTCACCGCCATCACCGGCACCGTGCCAAGCCCACTCAATGTGATGATGTTCGACGACACCGAAGCCCCCGCCGACGCACTCACCACATTGGTAAAATCAAACGCATTGGGCACATCGTCCACGCCTCCCGGGGTAATGCTTACCCCGCTCACGGTCACAGCGGCAAAGGCGCCATCCGTTCCACTTATCGCCCCGGTGGTGGAAATTCCCGGCACCACCAACCGCCCCACCGTGTCAAAGTAGGCGGTGCCACTCACCCCGCCGGTGGTAAAGCTAATCGTCCCCCCATTCCCCACTACAATGTTGGCACTGGTCGAAACAATGCGGTCAGACACCGCCCCCGCACCCACTGCACCCCATGCACTGCCATCACACCGCTCCAGCGCCCCCGCATTGGTCCGCAAAGCCCCCAAAGCCGCCGCATTACACACCGTCGCAAACCCCGGCCGAATGGCACCCCCTGTGGTCGAACTGGCATCAAACGAAATCTGCGCAAACCCCGGCACCGCCCACGCTAAAGCCAAGGCCATCACCATAAGCCTCAAAACACCTCCGCGCATGCCGAAACACATGCAAGCACCATCACTAAAAACCCTCAATCATTCAACCACCCTGCCCCCCAATCAGGCACCAAAAAAAGCCGAGGCCAAAAACCCAACCCCGCCAAAGCAATCAGCCCCAACGAAGCCCCCATCCCCGACAACCCGATAATCCGATAATCCGAATCCCCTACCGTCATTGCGAGGAGAGCCCATAAAAAAACAAAGCCAAAAACCTCCAATCGACGAAGCAATCGGGTCCCCGAAGCCCAATTCCCCCATAACCCGACAACCCGACAACCCGATAACCCCATAACCCCATAACCCGATAACCCCATCCCCGACAACCCGATAACCCGAATCCCACTCCCAAGCGGCACCAAAGCGGCAACCAGCGCCACCCAAGCGGCAACGGGCGCCGCGCCAGCACCCTGCCAGCACCCGTAGCCGCCGCAAAAACACCCCAAAACGGCACCCAGTGCCGCCCGCCCCCCGCAAACAAACACTTGCCAAAACACACCCGGCCACCATACTGTAACCATATGAGTAAACAGCGCGAAACCCCCAAATCTGGCCTCGAACACAGCATTTTGCGCCGTGCCGAGGCCGACACCTCCCTGGCCGCCGAACTCGCCACCCAATACGAAGAACTTCTTAACGAATACAATAATTTAAAACGCGACTTTCTCGAGCAAGCCACCCTGCTCGAGCGCCTCCAACAGCAAGCCCCGATCGACGATGTCACTGGATTAGCTAATATTTTTAGCCTGGAGGCCGAAATCGAGCGCAGCCTTGCGGTGGCCCGCCGCCACCACCGGCTGCATGCCTTGCTGGTATTTTCTATCAACGATTACGAAGCCTTAGGTGCATTTGGTAGCCCCGTCACCACCGGTATTTTAACCCATATGGCGCGCCTGTTGCGCCAAAATATCCGCCCAACCGACATCGCCGCCCGCCTGCGCGAGGGCACCTTTGCCGTGCTGCTGAACGAGGTCCGCGCCGAGGGCCACGCCCACCAACGCGCACAAGCGATCACAGAAATTGTTCAACAAACTCCGTGCGTTGTG